>DATHKF010000441.1:0-2830 GCA_035489505.1 Bacteroidia bacterium
AGCTCAACGGTTTTAACCGTTTCCATTCCACAAATATTAACTGGCACTTCAAACTGATACACTGCCGGAAATCGGGGACACTGTGAAGGTGTATGCCCGGCCGGAAGGCGATTCCGTTTGGTACGCTGAACTTCCATCGAACTGCGCGTTGGTCATTGCGAACGACGTGAACCTGAACCTTCGGAACGAAGTTTCCTGCAAAGCGTTTCTCCGCGGACTCAGAAAGATGGAAGTCCTGAGTCCGAACGACGCGAATTTCACGTGTGCAGATACCCTGTGCTATTCCCGTTTAATTACGCTCGGAAAAGCACGCGGTGGTTTTGTAATCGAGTAGTTTACCGACACATCACGTATAAATACCGCACTTCTTTGGCTGCATGGCGGTTGTAATTACCTTTATTCCGGCTATTCACGCTTCACATGAAAACACGGACCGGAAAAATTCTCCTGCATGTACTGGGTTCATTGTGTTTTCTTTTGTGGCCGGTTATTTTTTCGCCCGACTTCGATCTCAGTTTTCGTTTCGTTGAAGTAGGAGGTTTTCGCCGCGATGTTTTCAGCTACATATTGTTGCTGGGATTTTTCTACGCGGCGTACTACTATTTCATTCCGAAATTTTTTCACACGAAGAAGTACGTTGTGTTTGGCATCATCACGATCCTTGGCTTCGGTGTTATTTCCGGCGTGCCTTTATTGGTGCACGGCAAACCACCGATTCACCTCGAAGGCCGGAGACAGCCACCTCCGCGTGGCGTACGTGATGGCCCTCCGCTGGCACAGGCTATGGAGCGCAACCTGCTTCGGTTCACGATGGTCCTTGCAGTGGCTTTGCTGGTGCAGATCAACAGCCGTTTGCGTCAAGCCGAACGCGATAAACTCGATGCAGAATTGTCGTACCTCAAAGCGCAGATCAATCCGCATTTTCTTTTCAATACACTGAACAGTATTTATTCGCTGGCGATTGCGCGTTCGGAACTAACGGCTACGGCAGTGGTCAAGCTATCCGAAATGATGCGTTACGTAACTACCGAAGCGCACAGCGGATATGTTCTGCTGGAAAAGGAAATCAACTACGTGAGCAATTACATCGACCTGCAGCGAATCCGACTGGGTGAAACGGTAACCATATCCTACGCGGTAACCGGAACGAGCGGAAAAAAAGTTATTGCACCGCTCATCCTCATTCCGTTTGTGGAGAATGCGTTTAAACATGGCGTGAGCCCGGAGGAAGAAAGCCCGATTGCGATTGCCATTGCGATCACGTCGGATAAACTCATGATGAGCGTGGTGAACCGCATTGTGAAAATCGACGTGAAGAATGAATACAGAAGCGGGCACGGCATGGATAATGTTTCGCAGCGCCTGCAGATGGGTTATCCCGGAAAACACAAACTCGAGGTAGAGCGCGACGGAAATGAGTTTAAAGTTCATCTTGAAGTCATCCTATGAAACTTACCGCAATAGCCATCGACGACGAGCCACCTGCGCTCAGCATTATCGAAGAATTTGCTTCGAGACGTGAAGACATTGATCTGCAGAAAACGTTTACGAAACCAACCGAAGCGATCAGGCATCTCCGGAAATTTCCGGTGGACCTTGTGTTTCTCGACATCAAAATGCCTTCGATTTCCGGGTTGGAATTATTCAAAGACATCCCGGAAAATACGCAGGTGATTTTTACAACTGCGCACAGCGAATATGCCGTGGAAGGATTTAATCTCAAAGCGGCGGATTACCTGCTTAAGCCAATTTCATTCGAGCGGTTTGAGCAGGCGATCGATAAAGTGATCCAGATGGCGCAACTATTGAGATCATCAGAAGAAAAAGGAGCGAATCACCTGCTCGTGCGCGCCGATTACAGCCTGATCAAGATTGGCTTCAGTGAAATCGCTTATGTCGAAGGTCTTGATGATTATGTCAAGATCCATCTCGATACCGGCAAGATGGTAGTCGCGCGGATGACCATGAAGAAAATGCAGGAGCGTTTACCTGCAACCGGATTTGTTCGTGTGCACCGTTCGTTTATCGTTCCGTTTTCAAGAATTGAATCGGTGCGGAATAAAACAATTTTCATGAAGGCGGCCCAGGTTCCATTGGGTGCGAGTTACGAAGCGGATTTTTATAAGGTGTATACAGGAGAATGATGTGCAGATTGTTCGATGTGCAGATGATTGCCTGCGGCAGCAAGGAATTTTTTTGTTTTGATATTCGACCCCTTCAGGGTCGTGGTGATAGTGAGGCATTTCTTTTATTCACATTGAACCCTTTCAGGGTTCCTGGATAGCGACGCTGAAGACGTCGAATGTGAATAAAAGAAATAATCGGTCACATTGAATCCTTTCAAGGTTCTTGCATAACGACGCTGAAGTCATCGAATGTGAATAAAAGAAATGAGCGATCTTATGGAGCGACCCTGAAGGGGTCGAATGTTATTAACCCCGGGTCAAGCGACGAAGTCGCGATGACCCGGGGTTAATAACACAAACAAAAAAATTCCTTGCTGCCGCAGGCGCACCCCACAAGTTGCAAAGCCGCACCGCACTTCCGACTTCCAACAATGCCTGCAAATTCCTTTGATTCGCCTCTTAAATTTCACTTATCTTAATGGTTTGTTAACCTTAGAGGGAAATCCGCTACTAATGAACCATTCGAAGAATAAACTTCTGGCCACCGGCTTGTTCCTCCTCGGCCTTACTTCTGCATCGAACGCACAGCAGTGGGGCGATTACACGCTTTACAGCACAGGCAACAGCACAACTGGGTACCTGATTGACACAAACAACGTCAATTATCACACGTGGACCGGTCTTTCCGGCACATCCGCATATTC
>DATHKF010000442.1:0-3026 GCA_035489505.1 Bacteroidia bacterium
TCCTGTTTGATCTGTTCAATATGCTTGCGTACCTGCGGCTCGTTAATGTCCGGGTACTGCGAACGTGCAATAAGCAAAGCGCCCGTCAGTAAATCCTGGTTCTCCGGGTACGACCACTCCTTCACTGCGCGCACCAATGCATCAGCTTGTATTTTATGAATGATGCTTTCAATCCGCTGCTGAAGAATTGTGTCGAAGGAATTTTCCCAGGCCGATTCCAGCGCAGGAATTACTTCGAATCCCATCGACAAAAGTTTCTCTTTGATCTGGAGAAATACCTGTTCGTCCGGATCATCCAGCAAACTGATTAACGCATGTACTTCGGTTTTGTCCATTGAGCGGATGGGTCTCTAACAAATATACGCGTGTAGTAACCGTTTAAGTTTCGTGCTTTTCTTAGTTTTTAACACTTAAACGTTCAAGCACGGTATGAACCAGCTTTTCAATCACCGGGTGATAGTCCTTACTGTATTGCCGCACAACCCGGTTTGCAATGATCGCGCAGACCGTCAGACACTCGTGTCCCAATAATCGCCCCAAACCATACAAAGCCGAAGTTTCCATTTCAAAGTTGGTCACGCGGTCATCTCCATGCCGGAATGACCCCAGCTTTTCATTGAGGTCAGCCAATGAAGGAGCCAGCCGCAATTGCCTGCCTTGCGGACCATAAAATCCGGGGGCCGTGGCGGTTATGCCCTTTTGCATGTCGAATCCGATCTGCTTCATCAGTTTGTCCGACGCCTTTACCACGTACGGATAAGGCAATCCTTTCAACCATCCCGAATGACTCATAAATGCCTCAGCAACAGCTGGTTCGTCGCACAAATCGCGACCGGCATAATAATTCAGAAGTCCGTCGAATCCCATACCGTGCGATGAAGCAACGAAACTGTCAACCGGAATATCTCCTTGTAACGCTCCACTGGTTCCGATGCGTATAATATTGAGCGACTTTTTTTGCGCTTTGATTGTTCGTGTCGACAGGTCAATATTCACCAGCGCATCCAGCTCGTTCAGCACAATGTCAATATTGTCGGTGCCAATGCCTGTGGACAAAACAGTGATGCGTTTGCCTTTGTAGATTCCGGTATGGGTGACAAATTCCCGGTTTTGCACGCGGCAATCGATGCTTTCAAAATGCGCGGAAATTGTTTCCACCCGCGCCTGGTCGCCAACAACAATAACATCATCGGCCAGGTTTTCGGGCAGGAGTTTCAGGTGGTAAATACTACCGTCCGGGTTGAGAATAAGTTCGGATTCAGCAATGGGGTTTGACATATAAAAGTCTTTAATGGCGACTAAGTCACTAAGACTCTAAGCCACACAAATAATCGCTTCGTGGTGCTTTGTGGCTTTGTGCCTTGGTGGCAAAATAGTCCGGATTCTTTCCTCAAATATGGCAGAAACGTGTGTAAAAACCGGCCTCTTATGGTAACGGGTTTTTGTTTATTTTTGCCCTGATTTTGTGAATTAACACAATCACCCCATTAAATCGTAAAGCATAACCTATGAGTCACATTCCAAACAAAATTGTTGTCCCTGTTGATTTTGGTGAACAGTCTTACATTGCCATTGAACAAGCCGCCCATCTCGCAAAAATGATCCAGGCGGAACTTACCCTGTTGTATGTTATGGAAACAGGAGGATTCCTTAGCCGCTTTGTTTCAAAAACGCAGGATGAAGAAATGCGTAAAGAGATTGATAAGAAGCTGGAAGAACTCATCGATAAAGTTGAGAAAGAACAGGGAGTAAAGTGTGACAAAGTAATTGCCCACGGAACCGTTTACGATAAAGTGGATGAAGTTGCAGACATGCTCAGCGCGAAGTTTATCGTGATGGGTACAAACGGATCAGCAGGTACGCGTAAGCGTTTTGTTGGTTCCAATACACTCCGCATTGTCCGCGGATCCAAAGTTCCGGTGATCACGATCAAAGGAAAACATCACCGCGACGGTTGCAAAAACATTGTTGTTCCGCTGGACCTGACTAAAGAAACACGCGAGAAGGTGAACAAGGCGATGGAGTTCGCGAAAATGTACAGCTCTGATGTACGTATCGTATCTGTTCTTTTCACTACAGACGAGTTCATCGTGAACCGCCTCACCCGCCAGCTTTCGCAGGTAAAAGCATACGTTGAAAAACACGGTGTGCGTTGTACTGCTGAGATCATCAAAGGGATCAAAGGCGAAGAATCGCTCGGCCAGATCATTGTTGATTACGCCAATAAAGTAGAAGGCGATCTTCTCCTGATCATGACACAGCAGGAGCAGGACATCACCGACCTTTTCATTGGGTCAGCTGCACAGGAGATCATCAACAAATCAGATATCCCGGTACTCTCGATTGTACCTTCTCCAAAGAAGGACACGTCGGAGTTTCACCCGTGGTAATGGCAAATATTTTTTTGAAAAGGCCCCGTTGAGAAAGATGGGGCTTTTTTGTTGGTACCTTGCTGACCCTTCCTAACCCTCAAAGGCATATATGCCTTTGAGGGTTAGGAAGGGTCAGCAAGGGTGTTCAAGGGTTAAACTCCAGCAAACCATTTACAACCCTTGCAGTGTACTTCACCGTTTGTTTTCTGCCATTGACCTTTGAAATTTGAATATTGCGATTTGATCCAGATATTTGAGTCAACAAAATAACATCTCCTATGCACCTGCAGCTACGTAAAATTCTTGTCCCGGTCGATTTCTCAGAAACCGGAATGCTCGCCCTGGAACATGCTTCATTTATGGCGCGGCTTGCGAAAGCAGATTTGCTCCTGCTGCATGTTCTGCCAGTAACGGAATATCATTTCGAGATTCCCGAACCCGTGATGCGCATTGAAAATCACGATGAAGTAAACCGCGTGGTCGAGCAAAAACTCAACGAACTCGTTGATCATATCCGTACGAATTACGGCTGTGTGGCGAAGTCTGTCAGCGCGCGCGGAAAAGTGTCGCACGAGATCATGGAAATTGCCAACGAAGAAAAGGTCGACCTGATCGTAATGGGAACACACGGCGCTTCCGGCTTTGAGGAATTTT
>DATHKF010000443.1:0-2029 GCA_035489505.1 Bacteroidia bacterium
ATTCCACCACCAACTCCTCAATCGCCAAAAGCACCAGCGAAAGAATACCTGATGGTAACTATCACATCGAAGAACAGTGCAGCGTTGCCTGTTGTGAACATCGAAGGTTACGATGCTGTTCCGCCTCCAGCACAGGAAAAAACAGGTAAGAGACAGTCTGCGTCAAGCCGGCAGTTTATTTATAAAAAGCACGACTCAGAAGAATTCCTCGCTTACGATGCAGGTCTGCGGACTACGCGCCGTACCATTGAGATGCCGGAGCCGTTCGATATTCTTACCGAAGAAAATGCATCGGGTGGAATTTCGATTGTCCGTAACCAGATGCTGGGACCGGGACGAACTGTTATGAATGATTTCATTTACAGAACGCCGGTCATCCGGATGATCAATCCTGCAATGCCGCTGCTGCGTCCGTACGTGGAAATCCGGATGAACAAATATTCTCCGGGAGGAAATCAAACGATGGTTGTTTTTCTTTCCAACTTCATGAAGGCCATGTTTGCTGAAATTGAACAACCGGGAGTTACTGTTCAGCGCCGTATGTCGTTGAGCACGTTTTACAGTTACGACCTGCTTCCACGCGAAGGAGATCCGGAAAGAATATTTGCGCCGAAACTTCCGGTGCTCATGATTCCTCCGTTTGATTTCAATATCCCGGGCGACTGGAACAGCAGCGATCCCGACAGCTTTGCATCCAAAGTGGCGGGAGCGATCGTGCAGTGGTGCGATATGACCCGTCCTGAACGCAATGCCGGTGTGCTTTCGTTTACGCTCTCGTTGTATTCGGCGCTTACGGATTCGAACCTGCCGGTACTTACGCTTGATCCGATCCTGCTCGATATTTCCCTTGTGACTGATATGGAGCCGAACGGGAAATAGGGTAGTGGCTCAGTTTGAAATAATTTATTCAATGTCGCAAGAATGGAAAACGGTTGAAACCGTTTGGCAAACTCACTGTGTTCATTGCCGGGGGCTTAAGCCCCTGGCAATGAACAACCCCAGATCGCTCAACCGCTTAAGCGGTTTTTGGTAGCCAAAATGAGCCAGTGCCGGAAATAGAATTACGTTTGTGAAGAGTGAAGGATAACTATGGAGTCAGAGCTATTGCCCGATAAAGAAAAAACGATTTGCCTGAGCATGATCGTGCGCAACGAAGCAAAAGTAATTGCACGTTGCCTGCAGTCTGTTCTTTCTGTGATCGATTATTGGGTGATCTGCGATACCGGCTCAACCGATGCTACGCGTTCAATCATTTCAAAAACGCTGAAGAAAGTCCCGGGAGAATTGCACGAACACTCGTGGGTCAATTTTGGTTTCAATCGCACCACGGCGTTCCGGCTTGCTGAAGGGAAAGCAGATTACGTGCTCTTCATCGATGCAGACATGATCCTTAATGTGCACGAAGCGTTCAAGTCACGGTTAAATGCCGATGCCTACCTGCTGCGTTACAACGGGGCGCTGGATTACTGGCAAACGATGCTGGTGAGTGCTGCACACCGCTGGGAATATGTTGGCCCCACACACGAATATGTGCATGCGGCAACAGCAGCAGCTCCGCACAAACTGGACTCGATCAGTCTCACGCATTTCGCGGACGGAGGTACGCGTTCTGATAAATTCGTGCGCGATATTCGCCTGCTTACAGAGGCACTTGAAAAAGAACCGGGCAACACGCGTTATCTTTTTTATCTCGCGCAAAGTTATAATCACATTGGTGAACACAGCCAGGCCATACGCTATTACCGCGAACGTGCAGCAGCGGGAGGATGGGAAGAGGAAAGCTGGTATGCACTGTACCAGGTGGGCGTGATGCTCGAAGAATCGCAGGCACCGCGAGAGCAGATTTTCGCTGCGTACGTGGAGGCGTTTGAAAATCGTCCGCAACGTGCAGAACCTTTGTTCCGGCTCGTCAGATGGCTGCGCATACAGGAACGCTACGCCGAAGGATTACTGTATGCGGAGAAAGCATTGACGGTCGCATATCCTACGGATATTCTTTTCGTGGAAAAACCAGTGTACGAATACAACC
>DATHKF010000444.1:0-4433 GCA_035489505.1 Bacteroidia bacterium
GCTCAACTGCACGATCCTCGTGTCGAATGCGGCATCGGTTGCCGGTGTGGCGCTGATTGGTGCAGAATACATCAGCGGCGTATTGCTACCGGGTAATTACGTGCACATGGAAACCGCACGTCAATTCATTGCGCTGGGCGAAATACTCGTTTTCTTCGGGCTCAACCTTCTTGGACTAAAAACAAGTTCGCGCACGCAGAATATTCTCACGGTTTTTAAAATCGGAATTGTGCTTCTGTTGTGCCTGGCAGTATTCGCTCCATCGGCCAAAGAAGCAAGCGCACCAATCGTTGAACAGGAACACACGTGGACGCAGATGCTGATTTCGCTGGGCATCTGTCTCATTCCCATTTCGTTTACGTATGGAGGCTACCAGCAATCCATCAATTTCGGAAGTGAAATAGAAAATGCCCCGCGTGTGATGCCGCGATCGATCATTACCGGTATTCTGGTCGTGGTGCTTCTGTACATCGCCATTAATTTTGTGTACATGCACGCGATCGGTTTTCAGAATCTAGGGACAGCAAAGAATATTGGCACCACCCTGGCCGAAAACGTACTCGGAATCACCGGCGGAAAAGTTTTTACGATCGTATTTTTCTTCTCCGTTCTGGCTTATGTGAACGTAGGACTGATGTCGAACCCGCGCGTAATCCTTGCGATGAGCGAAGAAAAAGTATTGCCCGCAATATTTGCGCGTGTATCTCAAAAATACGGCGTTCCGGTTGTTGGGCTTACTGTTTTTACAGGTATGTGCGTGGCCATTCTCTTCTTTGCGAAGGCGTTTGACCAGCTGGTGAATTACGTGATCTTCCTCGATGCGCTTGGACTGGTGGCTGCAGCGTCAACCATTTTTATTCTGCGGAACAGAAACACGGGAAATGATCTTCAGCCGTACAAAATGAAGTTGTTTCCATTGGCGCCAGTGATCTTCATGATCGCTTATGCGTTTGTCACATTCAGCATCATCATGGATAAACCGAAATCGATGATCTACGGGTTAATCGTTTTCGCGAGTTTCTTCCCGGTTTATCTTTTGCTGAGAAAATTCTCCCGGCGCAATGATTAACCAGGATTGCTACCGGTTACTGAATGTTTCTCCCGATGCGGATGAAAAAACCATTCGCAAAGCTTACCGCAGCCGTTCCCGGGAGCTTCACCCCGATGTAAATCCTTCACCCGATGCAGCAACACAATTTGCAGAACTTGCCCAAGCTCTCGCTGTTCTGATCGATCCAATCGAACGGCTCAAGCACGACGACCGTTTCGGGTACAACAAGAAGGCGCGTAACCAAACGGAAAATGCCAAGCAACGCTTCTCCGATTTTCAGAAGGAAAAAGCTTCTTCGCTGGTGAACGAATGGTCCAATGATTATGGTAAGGCCATGGACATGCGTCAACAGCAACGCCTGGCGTTGGTAGCGAAACATAAAAAACGAATGCAGATAGTTATTGCTGTTGCCGTTGTCTCTTTGGTTGTTTCACTACTGCTGGGTATTCTATTTATCAGTGGGGTTTTATGAGCGTGAAAATATTCCCGGTTTTAAGACGCCGCTTTATATTCTTCCCGCTCTTCTCCAACCTGAAACGAACCGTGATCCATTCTGCGGGATTCATTTCTCAGTAACGAATTCATCTGCACAATCGCTACGCGGTTTAATTGCTGCAGCCTTTCCGGAGCAGAAACATTCTGATCGATCAATACAGCGTTCAGACTTTCCAGGTTAGAAAGAACAATAAGCTGCTCGATTGTCGAATGATCGCGCATGTTTCCGTTTTCATTGGGAAAAGCATCGCGCCATTCGCGGGCGGTCATTCCGTATAAAGCCATATTGAGCAAATCGGCTTCGTTCGCGTAAACGGAATTCATTTGCGACTTAGTCAGCGTTGCCGGAATGAGATTTTCTTTGATTGCATCGGTGTGAATGCGGTAGTTGATTTTGGCGAGGGTGCGTTGAACAGTCCAACCGGATTTCAGACGCTGAACTTCTTCCTGTTTGAGCCGTTGAAACTCTTTGATCATGTACAACTTGAACTCGATTGATATCCACGTTGCAAATTCAAATGCAATATCCTTGTGCGCAAAGGTGCCTCCGTATCTGCCTGATTTAGAATTAATCCCAACGGCATTGGTCGCTTCGACCCACTTCTTGACGGTCATGGTAAAACTGTTCAATCCTGCTTGATTTCTAAACCCGTCAAATTCGACGGGTTTAAAATCCGGGTTATGGAGCATTTCCCAATAACCAAGAAGCTCAATCGTATTTCGATTCCTCAACCAGTTTTTAATTACGTCATCAGACTCCTTTGGATTCTTAAATCTTGCGATATCCGTTAACGATATAAAATCCTGGTTGTTCTCCTTGTAAACAACAATGCTGATATCTCCTACTTTAAAATTCGTCTTCTTCGTCATGTTAATTCTATAAAGTGTTCATCATTCCAGTGGCGGTTTGACTTTTAATTGTGTCGAATTCGACACAATTAAAATCGGGATTATTAACCCGCTCCCAGATACCCGCTTTCATATTCTTAATTATTAACTCGTAAAACTGTTCAACCCTGCCTGACTTTTAATTATGGCAGATTCGCCACAATTAAAATCCGGGTTATTCACGGACTCCCAAATACTCAGAAATTCCACTGTATTCCGGTTCCTGAGCCAGTCGGAAATGAAGAAATTGCCCTCTTTTGAACGGAGCATATCGGTCAGGGATACATAGTCCTGACCATCCCGCTTAATTATTCTGATGTCCGAGCCCTTTACTTTAATAAATCTGTCTTTCGCTTTCATATACATTTGTTTAAAGCGCGCAACCTACAAAGTCGGCCAATCAATTGCTGAGAAAACTAAAATTTTTAGCTTGTCGCATCATCCGTCGAAGATTTTGAAACAGAAATGTAAACTCGCGCGCGCGTAAGCCTCAAAGCCCTGCCCGCCAACATACATCTCATGTGGCAGGCGGGCTTAAAGGCTTTCAACCTTAAGCAGCCCGATGCACGGCATCCCTCCTTTTTTCCTAAATTTGCCTTCGCTCCCAAAGAGCATCCAAAAACGCAAAACTCTCTTTATGTCATATGACGTTGTAATTATCGGTAGCGGTCCTGGCGGATATGTTGCCGCAATCCGCGCTTCACAGTTGGGAATGAAAACCGCGGTGATCGAGAAGGCCGAACTGGGCGGAATCTGCCTCAACTGGGGATGCATTCCAACCAAAGCCCTGCTCAAAAGTGCGCAGGTGTTTGAATACCTCAAGCATGCCGGTGATTACGGAATTGTAGCCGGCGATGCCAAAGCAGATTTCGGTGCCGTGGTGAAACGCAGCCGTACTGTGGCTGACGGAATGAGCAAAGGCATTCAGTTCCTGATGAAGAAGAATAAAATCGACGTTATTGTCGGGACAGGAACCGTGAAGCCCGGTAAAAAAGTAGAAGTGCTGAGCGCCGACGGAAAGAAAGAAATTGTTGAGGCCAAGCACATCATCCTGGCAACCGGTGCCCGTTCGCGCGAATTACCGAACCTGAAACAGGATGGCAAAAAAGTAATTGGTTACCGCGAAGCGATGAACCTTCCGGCGCAACCCAAATCAATGGTTGTAGTTGGATCGGGTGCCATTGGTGTGGAGTTCGCCTACTTCTATGCGGCAATGGGAACAAAAGTTACCGTGGTTGAATTTCTGCCGAACGTAGTTCCGGTTGAAGATGAAGAAGTTTCAAAACAACTCGAGCGTTCGTTTAAGAAGATCGGGATTGATGTGATGACTGAAGCATCCGTTGAATCGGTTGATACATCGGGCAATGGTTGTAAAGTAAAAATCAAAACAAAAACCGGTGAAACAACTATTGAGGCCGACATCGTGCTTTCTGCAGTGGGAATCACTCCGAATATTGAGAACATTGGTCTTGAAGAAGTGGGCATTGCCACCGACAAAGGCCGGATCCTGGTAAATAAATATTACGAGACCAACATTCCCGGTTATTATGCCATCGGTGATTTGCTGCCAACGCAAGCGCTTGCACACGTTGCATCCGCTGAAGGAATTACGTGCGTGGAGAAAATTTCAGGCATGCATGTTGAAGCAATCGATTACAACAATATTCCCGGGTGTACGTATTGCCAGCCTGAAATCGCTTCAGTAGGTTACACCGAAAAAGCGGCGAAGGAAAAAGGATTTGACATCAAAGTCGGGAAGTTTCCGTTCTCTGCTTCGGGCAAAGCAAAAGCCAGTGGTCACGCCGACGGATTCATCAAACTTATCTTCGATGCACAGTATGGTGAACTCTTGGGCGCGCACATGATTGGTGCCAATGTTACAGAGATGATTGCGGAAATTGTTGTGGCGCGCAAACTCGAAACAACCGGGCATGAGATGATTAAGTCCGTGCATCCGCATCCAACCATGAGTGAAGCAATTATGGAAGCGGCGGCGGCG
>DATHKF010000445.1:0-3964 GCA_035489505.1 Bacteroidia bacterium
GGGTGGTGGACGTATCAATGCCAATGGCGCGATGAGTTGCATCAGCGCTACATTGAACTGGGCTCCTGTGGCCAACTTTGTAGCCAATGTGACTACAGTAACTGCAGGCGGTTCAGTAGCATTCACCGATTTGTCGGTGTACAATCCAACATCGTGGAGCTGGAGTTTCCCGGGAGGAACACCTGCGTCGCACAACGGACAGTTTCCGCCACCAATCGTGTACAACACGCCCGGAACTTACAACGTGCAGCTTACAGTAACGAATGGAAACGGCAACGATGTACAGCTGAACACGAATTACATTACGGTGACCACCGCGAGCGGTTGCGACCGGATCAATCTTCCGTTGCCTGCAGGCTGGACACCTGTGAATTATTACACGGGTGCAACAGTTGGCGCGGATGGATGGATCAACGGAATGAACATTTATCTCGACAAAGAGAAAGCCATGTACTTCGATGCGTCGGCAAGTCCGTATACACAGCTCGTGAACGTTTGGGTTGCGTTTGGCCGCGCTTATTCCGCGAACCCTGCGAAGATTGTTCCGATGAGAATTTACGACGGCACATCGGGAGTTCCGGGTGCGCAGATCGGAACTGTGAATGCAACGATGGGCCAGATCATGGCCGATGAAGCCGGTGGTTATTATACCGAATATTCATTCGTGAATTCACCGGTAACGCTTCCTGCGTCCAAAAAATTCTTTGTGAGTATTGATCTCACGAATCTCCAGTGGACGAGCGGTGTTCATGACACGATTTCTATTGTAAGCAACACGAATGGCCAGACAACACCTTCAGCGACCTGGGAAAAACAGAGTGATAATCTCTGGTACCAATACAACGCTGCAGGATCGTGGCCGCTTACGACTTCGCTGCTTATTCACCCGTTCCTTACCGGGGCGAATTCAGTAGCAACATTCACACAAACGGCAACAACCATTTGCCAGGGCAACCAGATCAGTTTCGATGCAACCGGTTCTACGTACGAGGACACCTTGCTCTGGTATTTCCCGGGACAGAACCCGTTAACATCAAACAGTCTTCAGCCAACGGTGGTGTTCAACACACCGGGCAACTACCAGGCGATTCTCTACATCGTAGGAGGCGGTTGCAGTTTGTTTGACTCGGCGTTTGTAAATATTACGGTGAATGCAACACCGGTACTGACAGTAGGAGCCACACCGGGAACAACGATTTGTTCGGGAGGGACAATAGCGCTTAGCGCAAGCGGAGCTTCATCGTATTTATGGAGTCCGTCGACATTCCTCACCTCAACAACATCGGCAACACCATCCACAACACCTACCACCTCGATCACGTACAACGTGCAGGGAACAGGCGCCAATGGTTGTGTCTCCAATGCAACGATTCCAATTACGGTGCAGAACGTACCCCTTGCAAACATGCTGATGAGTGATACATTCGTCTGCATCAACAACTCAATTACGTACGACGGATCGAACAGCGTGGATGCTACTTCATTCGCATGGACATTCACAGGCGGTACACCATCTACGTCTACGTCATCATCACCGGTAGTATTGTACAACACTGCAGGAACATGGACGGCGCAGCTGATCGTAACCAATTCATGCGGATCAGATACGATCAACTATCCAACAGTTGGAGTAGGTTGTGTTGGCGTTCCTGAATACAACCAGTCGTGGAACGCGTTCTACAACACCGATCAGAACCTGTTGCAGGTAAACTCTCCGGTGAGAACTGCCCCGGTTACTGCTTCAGTGGTGAACAGTCTCGGGCAGGTGGTGTACAGTGTGAATGTTCCGGCAGGTACAAGCGTGTTCTACATCGACATGAGTAATTATGCAACCGGCATGTATTCGTTGATGATCAGTGGGGGAGAAGAGGCGTATAGCATGAAGTTTATTTCGAAGTAAGAATTATTGCCACGAAGGCACAAAGGCGCGAAGGTCCGCAAAGACTTTCGCGCCTTTTTCTTTGTGGTACTTAGAGACTTTGTGTCTTCGTGGCATTCTTTTGGTAAAAAGTGTAAAATAAACTTGCTTCATATCACCTAAATACCTTTACTTTGCCATACAAAGTATAAGCCCGATGGAGCCAGGAACCGACCAATCCCAAGCAGAAGACCAGCTGAAAGCGATTTCAGAAATGCGCGACCTGATGAATAAGTCATCGCGCTTTATCTCCATGAGTGGATTATCGGGAGTGGCAGCGGGAGCAGTGGGATTGATTGGCATGATCGTTACCTGGTTATTCCTGGATTCCTATTTCTTTCATCTTCCATTTTATATTGGTGATGTGGTATTGCCGGAATCCTATCAGGTTACCAGCATCGACGAGATCTTTACGATGAAATGGGAATTTGTCAGGAACCTGGTGATGATCGCCGGATTTACACTCGCCGGCGCATTATTCGGCGCATGGTATTTCACCCGTCGCAAAGCAAAGAAGTTGGGCTTGTCGATGTGGGATGATACGGCGAAGCGTATGACCATCAATCTCCTGATTCCGCTGGTGACCGGTGGCGGATTTGCGTTGGTGTTGCTGTCGCATGGAATTATCGGACTGGTGCCCGCCATTACACTGGCATTTTACGGCACAGCCTTGATCAACGCAAGCAAGTATACATTGAACGACATCCGGTACCTGGGAATTATCCAGATCATCCTTTCGTTCATCGCAGCAATTTTTTATGAATACAGCCTTATTCTCTGGTCAATCGGGTTCGGGGTGATGCACATTATTTACGGCATTGTACTCTACATGAAGTACGAGAACAAGAAAGCATAGCATGGCGCACGACTACTTTTCGAAATTCAATAAAGTATTTGAAAACCGTATTCGCTTAGGCGTAATGTCGATTCTCATGGTCAACGAAAGTGTGGAGTTCACCCGTTTGAAAGAATTGCTGGATGTAACCGATGGTAACCTGGCCAGTCATTTGTCGGCCCTGGAGAAGGAGGGATACGTAGCCGTGATCAAGCAATTTGTCAACAGAAAACCGAATACATCTTATGCGGTGACGCCAGCAGGAAAAAAAGCATTCAACGAACATTTAAACGTGCTGGAAAAACTGCTGAAAGGCAGAACAAAAGGATAAATCATTTTTTTTGCACTTAAACTTTGTATTGCAAAGTACTTTGATTTAAACTAAAACAATAACATGGATTTCGTGAATACTCCGAAGAAAACCACCGAATCATTACTGCTCCGGAAAATCCGACGCATGATCCTTTTGTTCATGGTACTGCTCGTGCTGAGCGGAATCACCGCGTTCCCTGTACAAACCGAACTGCACTGGATGATGCAGTACGCCGGTTCGCTTCCGGATACTTTAGCGCAGTGGCTCGCACTCATAACTGCTGCAGTCGATGACACTGCTGGTAAATATCCTTACCTCATTTACGGTTACGACTGGCTGGCGTACGCGCACATCATCATCGCGCTTTTCTTCACCGGTGTTTACCGCGACCCGATCCGCAATGCATGGGTGCTGCGCATCGGAATGATTGCGTGCGCTGGCGTATTTGTACTCGCATTCAGCTGTGCGCAGATCCGCGGCATTCCGTTGTTCTGGACGCTCGTCGATTGCTCATTCGGTTTTTTCGGAATTATTCCGTTGATCATCGTTCAACGCTGGATCAACCAGCTTGAGAATATTCACGTACAGAAATTCACCAATTCACCACACACACTATGAAAAAGAAAGACTGGATACTCCTCCTCAGCATCGCGGCATACGCGTATCTCTTCTGGCAACAGGAACCGGGATTGAATTTTCTCATCATGAATATCATCCTGATCGGAGGTTTGATTCTGTTGAATCCGGGATTGAAGTCAAACCGCAACTGGATCATCGCAGCAGCAGGTTCACTCGTCAGCGCGGTCTGCGTAATGTGGTATTGTACAGGACTCGCGGTTTTTGCCAATTTCGTTTCACTGATGCTTGCGGCATCGTTCGTAGTGAACCGGTACAACTC
>DATHKF010000446.1:0-7716 GCA_035489505.1 Bacteroidia bacterium
CATTGATGATTTTGTTAACCACGCCGTCGGTGGTTACCTGTGTCTCTTTGTTCGACTCGAGATCAACCATGAAAATGTTGTTGTCGCGCACGAAAGCCATTTTCTTACTGTCGGGAGAAAACTTCGCAAGACGCTGCTTTCCGTTGACCGAAAGCGGGGTCAGCTTTTTTGTTTTCAGGTCGTACACGTAATTGGCTTCACGCGTCGAATACCGGTAAATTTTTTCCACTTCCGTGGTGAACACGATCTTCGATTCATCGGGACTGAACGCATAATCCTTGAATACGATGGGCTTACTCTGACCGGTCGGGACCAACTCTTCGCTGTCGAAAATCATATCCACTTTCTTCCCGGTTTTGATCTCGTAGCGAAAAAGTTTGCCTTCTTCACCCTTTGCCGTTCCGAATGCGGCATAATGTTCGCCGCTGTTCAGCCAGTTCATTCCGGAAACAAGTTCCTGCCGGAATGTGCTTTTGACGAAAATATCTTCATTGGTAATCTTGCGGGTTTCTCCCTGTGCTGCAACTTCTCCACAACAGGAGATGATAAACAGTGCAAAAACGAAATTGATTTTCTTCATAAGTTCAGTGTGAATACAATATTTTTGATGTGTGGACAGGTTGTGCACCCTGACCGCACGCAGACGAATTTAATCATTTCTTCGGGCGGGCGAAGTTCGCTTCTTTCCGAAGGAAAATACCGGTTACCAAAGGAGATATTCAGTGATGACGTACAACCAGCCAGGAAGCGAAGATATTGCCGCACTGAAAGCAATTTGCGGAGACGAACAGGTATTTGCCAGCGAAGAAGCCCTTGACAAGTACGGACAGGACGAAACCGAAGACCTTGTGTACCGTCCTGCAGTGGTGGTTCGTCCGCAGACCGTTCAGCAGATCAGCGAAGTGGTGATGCTGTGCAATCAAAAAGGAATTGCACTTACACCGCGTGGGGCAGGAACCGGTTTGAGCGGAGGCGCGTTGCCTGTGTTTGGTGGAATTGTGCTTACGCTGGAAAAGTTCAACCGTATTCTTGAAATTGATGAACGGAACCTGCAGGCTACCGTAGAACCCGGCGTGATCAACGAAATTTTCCAGGATGCCGTGCGCGAAAAAGGATTGTTCTATCCGCCTGATCCCGCTTCGAAAGGAAGTTGTTTCCTGGGAGGAAACATTGCACACAGTTCGGGTGGTCCCAAAGCGGTGAAGTATGGCACCACGCGCGATTACGTTTTAAATCTCGAAGTGGTTTTACCCACAGGGGAAATCGTGTGGACCGGTGCCAACGTATTGAAATATTCCACCGGGTACAACCTCACCCAGCTCATGGTGGGAAGCGAAGGCACGCTGGGCATCATCACCAAAATTGTTTTCAAATTAATTCCGTATCCGAAAAATAATCTCGTGATGCTTGTTCCGTTTTCATCTGCGGAAAAGGCCTGCGAAGCGGTGAGCGCGGTTTTCCGTGCAGGAATCACTCCATCGGGAATGGAATTCATGGAGCGTGATGCGATTGACTGGGTGATGAAATTCGCTGACGACATCAACGTAGTTGTTCCCGATGATGTACAGGCTCATTTGCTCATCGAAGTAGATGGCAACGACATGGACGTGCTCTACAAAGACGCGGAACGCATCAACGAAGTAGTGTCGCAGTTCGGCGCCGGAGAAGTTTTATTCGCAGATACGGCCGACCAGAAAAACATGCTCTGGAAAATGCGCCGCAAGGTTGCGGAAGCTGTGAAGTCGAACAGCATTTACAAAGAAGAAGATACGGTTGTGCCCCGCGCAGAATTACCTGCTTTGCTGAAAGGCGTAAAAGACATCGGGAAGAAATACGGATTCCGCTCGGTGTGTTACGGTCACGCCGGTGATGGAAATTTACACGTGAATATTATCAAAGGAGATCTGTCCGACGATTTCTGGAAGAATGAAATCTCCAAAGGCATCACGGAAATTTTTGAATTGTGCGTGAAGCTGGGCGGAACCATTTCCGGTGAGCATGGAATTGGCTTGGTGCAGCAACCATATATTCATATTGCGATCGACAAGAAGCGGGTGGAGCTGATGCGCGGAATGAAGGAGTTGTTTGATCCGAAGTTGATTCTGAATCCCGGGAAGATTTTCTTCACCACATAGACTTCACATAGAAAAGGAATCGCCTGCGGCAGCATGGAATTTTAAATGCCCTTTCACTTCGTTCAAGGAACATGTGATCCCTCCGGGATCAAGATTGAAATTCAAATAACGACTTCAGAGGAGTCGCATGTCCCTTGAACGAAGTGGAAGGGAGAAAAAAGAAAATTCCTTGCTGCCGGCAGGCCACTATGTGAAACCTATGTGCCTATGTGGTTAATTTTTTGACCTACTTTTGCTGCCATGCGCATCACCGAACTCACCATGTCCACCGGCTCTCCCGAAGAACTCAAAAAATTCTATTCGGGTCTTCTGGGTTTCGAAGAAATTCCCGCACGTACCGACAGTGATGGCTATTCATTCAAAGCCGGACACACACGCGTGAATTTTGTTCCCGGCGATCGCGAAGCGAAATACCATTTTGCATTCAACGTTTATCCCGATCAACTGGTGAACGCCATTGAATGGGTGCAGAAATCGGGAATGGAACTCATCACCAGCCCGGAGCATAAAGGATTTTTGATCGACTTCCCGAACTGGTGGGTCAAATCCATTTACTTCTACGATCCCGAATACAATATCGTGGAGGTCATCGCACGCGGAGCGCTGGGTGCTGCAGGAAATACGTCGAAGTTCAGCGCACAATCCGTTGTCGGTGTGAGCGAAATCGGAATTGTAACCGAAGATGTTGCCGCGATGCGCGAATGGATTTCAACAACACACGGTGTGCAGGCATTTTCACGGAATAAAAACACCGATGAATTTTCTGCCATGGGCGACGATCACGGATTGCTTCTGCTTGTTCAGAAAGGCCGCAAGTGGTACATGGCTTCGTACGAGGCGAAACATTTTCCGTTGGCGGTAGTAGGGGAGAATGGTGGGAGAGAATTCAGGATGATCCTTCCATAGTGTAATAGACGCCCCTCGATTCCTCGGGACAGGCTCCGCCGCAAAGTCCGCAGAGAAAATCGCAAAGATTGATGGATTGAACTCAGAGATCGCTTCGCGATTGAATTTACTTTTTACCACGGCGACACGGCCCGCTACTTATGTATTACCTGCGCGGCACGGGCGGAGTAAATCGCTTCGCGATTTAATGTGTTACCTGAAATTTGTCAGAGAAAGATATCACGCAGTGATATTCTCATGTCGCCGTGACGCGTGGATTGTGGTTATCAAACCAACAAGCGCCGTGACCCCGTGTCGCCGTGGTAAAATAATCACCACATTCCCCGCTAGTAATTCAGAGTTTAGTTTTAGTCCGGAACGACAATCGGAAATACAGTAGACCTCCCACGCAGAAACGCGTAATACGTCCCCGGAGGCAATCCACCAAAGTAAATGGTTACAACCTGGTCGCCGTAACACATTTCATGCGACGATAGTACTTTGCCCGTAACATCGAGAAGGCAAATCTCCTCGCGGTAATTCAATGGATTTTTCCACCGGATTGTGAATTGATCGTTCTCGTAATCCGTGTGCCAGAAAACCCGGTTGTCATCAAACGTGTCAATAAATCCAACAGCGGTTCCGTATTCGTCGGCACCGATATCTACGCGGCCGTTCTGCAAACGCGTCGAAGTATCCATATCCGATTCGGAAGGATCCGCAACAAAAGCAACATCGCCACTGTCTATGCACGGCGACAACGCACTCATGTGAAAATTCAGCGTGGAAATATTCACCAGCAAAGGTTCTCTTTCCATAGAGTTTGCATCAACACCGCTGGCCGATTGCCAGTTGGCTAAACCGGAATACGAATTTCCATTCCAGCTGAACTGGCCAACTGAGCCCGCGTAATAACAATTGTAATTGCACGAAAGATTGATAGAGCCGGCATCATTGAACATCAGTTCGCTGGTTGTTGTGTTGTACACAATGTTTCCGTTGAACGTGCAATTCTCCGTGTAGTTGATGATCACTTCGCCGTTGGAATCCGCGGTGTTGTTGTTCACAATGGTGTTCTGCTGGACAACCGAGTTCGTTACTTTTCCGCTGTTCACCGGGTAATCGTAACCACCGATTACAATTCCTCCTTCGAGGTTATGAAACACGATATTGTTCCGGACTTTGATATTGCTGGAAACGGTCCCTGCATTTTCGCAACCCACTTCAATACCCCAACCGCATTCGTACACCGTGTTGTTTTCAATCACGACATCCGAAGCACCATCGGTATATATTCCGGCGCTCGTTGCGTATGCCGAAACACAGTGGAAAACTTCGTTCCAACGGATGACGCCGTTACGCGCAACATCATTCTGCACAAAAGGGCAGGTTCCTTCACCGCCAATGGCATCAATGCCAATATTGGTGATGTTGTAAATGATGTTGTGATCAATGGTGAACCCACTCACATTTCCATTGACGGCAACCGCTTCACTGAAACCTGTGCGGCAATCGTAAATGAGATTGGATTCGATGCGCAGCCCGGTAATGGGCGTAACCGGATTTGTTCCGTAAACAATAATCGGTTGTGCATTGGTGGCAGCGCTTACCGGGGCATTGGGATTTGTGGAGAAATGAATGTCGTGGATTGCATTGTTGATGATCGAAATGCCTGCGCATACACCTTCCACCTGGATCGCGCGCGCATCATTCGCGGCATAGCCGGTAATCTCAAGACCTTTGATCGTAATGTAATTCGCGTCGACAATGTTGATGATCGCGTTGGTGTTTCCTGCCGGACTTACGAGGGTAGGAACCTGCGTACCGTACTTCGTCAGCGTGATCCGGTCAGACGAAGTACCCGACGGCATAAAAATAACTTCGCTGTATGTTCCGCCCATCAGGTAAATGGTGGTCCCGGGAACAGCCAGGCTCAAGGCGTGATTGATTGTAAGAAAGGGATCGAAGAGCGTACCGTTATCGCTGTTGTCGCCCGTTGGACTAACGTAGTAACTCGCCTGCGCGTTTAGTCCGCAGGAGATACACACAGCGAGAAAAGTGAGAAAACGGGTCATAGTGATGGCTGTAAATATACTGAAATGGATAGCGTGTTCCGGAACGGTGATTAGGCATTGTGCTAAAAATGTTTGCCGCAGATTTCGCGGAATACGCAGATTGACTTCAGTCCTGTAAATCAATTTCAAATTATTATCGGACAGCACATCTGCGTAATCAGCGAAATCTGCGGCAAAAAGAACGTTCATGCACCGAACAAGATTCCGGAGACGTAAACGCCAAAATGGTTTGGTTTATTGTTACCGGATGGCTGGGATTCATACCTTTGCGCCCGAATACGAACCCTATGAAAAACTACCTCTTCACAACACTTTTATTATTCCTGTCGGCATTAACGGTTTCTGCGCAACCCAACGATGTTGCCGGATCCGATATTAAAATAGCCGGCGAACGTTTTGATTCTGAAAATTACGACGAAGCGCTGACGATTTATCTCGACCTCCTCGCAGAGGATCCGAAAAACATGCAGTACAACTACCGGATCGGTGTGTGTTATCTCAACACGAACATCAACAAGGCGAAAGCCATTCCGTATCTCGAAGTAGTTACGCGCCAGGCGACGTACGAACCGGATGCGATGTACCTGCTCGGGCGCGCGTACCATTTTGCGTATCGTTTTGATGACGCACTCGTAGCGTACAACAAATTCAAAACCGCCGGTAAGGGAACCGCAGAAAATCTTGCCGACGTTGACCGCGAAATCCAAAATTGCTACAACGCGCGTGAAATCATGAAATACCCGTTGAACGTGACGTTTGAAAATCTCGGAAGCAGTGTAAATTCTTCTTTCCCGGATTACTCACCGTTTGTTCCATCTGATGAATCGTTCATCGTATACAATACCAAACGCAACGATAACGGGAACCTGCGCCAGAAAGATGGAAGTTATTTTTCGACGTTGAGTATATCGCGGGTGAATGATGGAGGTTTTCTCAAAGCAAAAAATATCGGTGCACCGCTAAGCACAACAGACGGCAACGTAGAAGTGGCGGGCATGTCGGCCAATGGCGATTACATGATTTTGTATTACGACGACGCTGCAGGCACCGGAGATTTGTATTTGTCAGAAATGGACAAAACCAAGGGCGCATACAAAAAAGCTGTCCGGCTGGATGAAACCATCAACTCGAAAAACTACGAGATTGCGGCAACGATTTCCAACGATGGCAGCACGATTTATTTTGCGAGCGATCGCCCGGGAGGACTCGGCGGAATGGATATTTACGTTTCCAAACGTTTGCCCAATGGAAAATGGGGACCGGCTGTCAATCTTGGAAGTGAAATCAACACACCGTTTGATGAAGATTTTCCAAGTCTTTCGCCCGATGGAAAAGTACTTTACTTCAGTTCGAAAGGGCACACCAGCATGGGTGGTTACGACATTTTCAAATCGGACCTTGATCCGGCGACGCAAAAATTTACGGGCGTAAAAAATCTCGGTTACCCGATCAACACACCGGAAGACAACAGCAATTTCCGGATCTCGGAAAACGGCCGTTACGGTTACATTTCAGCACGTAAAGAAGATGGCCTGGGCGATCTCGATATTTATCGCGTTACGTTCAACGATATTGAACCCAATTATTCCGTAGTGAACGGTTTGCTCAAATTCTCTGACGAGGGGAAAAAACCGGGATATAATGAAGTCTTCATTACGGTGAACGAAACAAAAACAGGGGAGTTGGTTGGCACGTACATTCCCAATGGAAACACGGGACGCTACGTGATTATTCTCGCACCGGGAATTTATTCGATCTCCGTAGAAGCGCCAGGCTGCGAAACGCAGGTGGAAACGATCAACATCCTCGACAAGAGTTCGTTTAAGCCGGAGATTGAGAAGGATTTTACGTTGAAGACGCTTTAATATTCAAAGATTCAAAATTCAAAGATTCAAACATTCACACTTGTCACGGTTTCGGCAGGTGCGAATTGTTGTTTCCTGAAACGACCGTTTGATTTGCTGACCAAAAAAACGAAACCACATCAGGAACATAGAAAAGCATAGACGTCAGTAAGATCATAGCGCACATAGCGTCGTAGACGCTCACTATGTGAGCTATTGTTTTCTGACACATAGCACCTATGTGAACTATGTGCCTATATGGTTTTTTAATTGCGGAAGCAACTGGTCGTGAAAT
Source organism: Bacteroidia bacterium (assembly GCA_035489505.1). GTDB lineage: Bacteria > Bacteroidota > Bacteroidia > Palsa-965 > Palsa-965. The sequence continues at coordinate 7,235 of DATHKF010000446.1, forward strand.
AGGAGATTCAAACATTCACAATTCAAGGATTGAAAAAATCCCACACTTCAACGTGCGTTGAAATGTGGGAATGCCTGAATATTTAATCTTGAATTTTTGAATTAGTCTTCCGCCAATACAATAATCTTATCCTCTTCAACAAAACTCAACTGTGTCGATTTCTTCGGGTTCACTACCACGCCGTATGCTTTGTCTGCATTCTGTGAAAGTGCTGTGACGCGGTAACCGATAGCCGTTTCGCCGCGTTGAGCAGCTGCTTCCATCACCGTGTAAAAATCAATTTTCTTACCCGGGATCATGTAATCAGTAACGGGGCGGATGTAAACTTCAGAACCTTCCGAACGGAACAGGTCTTTGAACACTTTCTCGAGGTGTTTGTTTTCTGACACATAGCACCTATGTGAACTATGTGCCTATATGGTTTTTTAATTGCGGAAGCAACTGGTCGTGAAATAGGAGATTCAAACATTCACAATTCAAGG
>DATHKF010000447.1:0-3827 GCA_035489505.1 Bacteroidia bacterium
AACAGGCGCATCCAGATAACCACCATCGGAAGCGATCACCTGGAAAGGCACGTACTGCATGGATGTTGAGTCATACAGGAAGAGGCAGTATGCACGTTCGCTGCTTCCATTGAGAATACGAAAGCGGTTCATTTGCGCAGGTACATCAATGTACGGCTGCCAGGTTCCGTTCACGAGGAAGTTTGTTCCCATCGAGCATTTCGTGTCGATGGTATCCATCATCATGGAGAAATCCTGGCCGAAATATTTATCCTGGATAATGATCGGGAACTCATCCACGCCATACGTGTGCGGCAATTGTGCGGCATACGGATCGCTCGCGTCTTTCACGATGATCAGTCCGGCCATACCCATGTTCACCTGCATTTGCGTCATCATGTGTAAGTGCGGGTGATACCACATGGTTGTAGGTGCATCGCGGATCAGGAATGAAGGTCGCCAGGTGGAATCGGGTGCAATTCCCTCGTGAGGGCCACCATCATTCCACGGAGCCACGTGTGCACCGTGCCAGTGTGTGGTGGTGGTATCCATCAGCGTATTTTCCACCGACATGGTCACAGAATCGCCTTTCCACCAGATGAGTGTTGGTCCGAGAATACCGGCGTTTGTGATCGTGGGATTGGTGTAACTGTACGTCATCACAGGCATTGCGTCGCCCATAAATATGCCGTGCCCCGGAACAACCTCTGTGGTGGCTCCCGGAAAAAATATGCGCTGCGTTTCTTCTGCCTTGAGGAAAATGGTGTCGTTGTCGGCAGTCGATAATGTATCTGGAATAAACAGCGGTTGAGTAAACTGTGCGGCAACGGGCGTTGAAACAGCAAGAAGCGCTACGCCACACGTAAGCATGACGCGTTGCAAGCCGGACCGGTTAAGGCCCGATTTCATTCTGGTAAAAAGAATCATTGTTCAGCGGTTAGATGTAAAGGGTCGGCGGCAAAAGTAGAAAGAACCGTTACATACAGGCAGGAATATCGCGTGCGATGAAAAGAAAACGCAGGCTGTTCTGAACATGAACGGCATTCAACGATTTTTCTCGAAAGTTCGTTTTGCTTAAAAACTAAAGCACTTTACTGATTTTCAATACCATATCCGTTTACAAACGCTTACAAACATTTACAACCGACTACAAGTGTTTATTATACGGCTAACCGAAACCAGTCGCCATTCCTTTGCACCATCGATCGACAAAAAAGTTTCGGGTTGAAAATGTTTCGGGTTCCGCGTTCGGTAACCCAAACACGAAACCCGGAACGCAGAACAACAAACAGTAATTATTTATTTTTTAAAAACAATTTATCTATGAAAGCTTCGAAAAACAATCACGTGAAAATGTATGTATGTCTTGGGACACAACCTGTGGTGAAAACTGCACGTAACGGAAACCGCATGGCCAATTTCTTTGCGATGGACACATCCGCGAAAAATGCACAACCTGAAAATACGCCGCTGTGTAAATGGTTCCGCGTAATTACCTGGGGCAAAGTTGCGGATACAGCGAGCCGCCACCTCCACAAAGGCAAACAGGTTTTGCTCATGGGCAACGTTGTAACGCAACAATTCAAAACCCGCAAAGGCGAGATCAGAACGAAACAAATCATTGTCGCCAGCAACATCGTGCTGCTTGATTCGGGAAGTAACGTGCAGCATGCCGCATAGGAGGAGGCAGGTAGTTTAGTAGGCTAGTAGGCAAGGGAGCGGTTACGTCCCTGAACTTGCCGACTCGCCTACTACCTACTCTTTACTTGCCTACTTTTTACTTGCCTACTATCCTACTTTTTTTCACTATTTACTCTTTAACTTTTTCACACAATGAATTCACTTACAAACTCAGTACAGGTTATCGGTCATCTCGGAAGAGATCCTGAAGTCAAAACCACAGCAACAGGTAAAAAAATCGCACGCTTTTCCGTTGCAGCCAATGAAGCTTACCGGAACGAAGAAGGTAAACGTATAGAAACCACGCAATGGATTTCACTCGTAGCCTGGGAAGGACTTGCGACCATCGCGGAAAAATACCTGCACAAAGGCAAGCAGGTTGCGGTGTGCGGCAGGCTTGTTACCCGTCAGTACACCGACACTAAAGGCGAGAAAAAATGGATCACCGAAGTCGTTGCGCAGGATATTCTGTTGCTCGGTGCTCCGCTCCGTGAGGAGTCCTTCGGACAGAAGGATGCCTGATGCGGGAATGGCCGCAAAGGCGCAACGACGCAGAGGAAAACGCAGAGAATTAGACCTCTGCGTTTTTTCTTTGCGCCACCCTTTGAGGGTGGCACCCTGCGAGGGTATAACCCTTGCAGGGTTATGCATTGCTAAACCGTGAATATGGCTCCCGCACCTGCTGCAAACTGCAATGTTCTCCAATAAGAACCGGAACCGAATTCGGGCGATTCGTGCTTCAATATATAATTTTTGTTGTTCCAGGTATAGAGCATGATGGAAGTCGCTTTCATCCGGCCCGAATCTAATACAGTCCCAAGCCGGTTACCTGTGTCTGTCAGTTGTACGATAACCCAGATCGGCCAAACCTCCCTGGTATCCAATGCAAGCATATATGGATTGTCTGAAGGATCGTTCAAATTAACAAAAGGAGCGCTGAGGCTATAGTACGCATCCAGTTTGCCGGTGTTGACCCTTTCGATCCCGTTAACGGTTAGTTTTGCAATAAACCACTTACACTCAGTAGCAGTTTGGGCGTATATGTACGGAAATGCATACGAGTTCTGATCCTGCTTGTACATAAATGAAAATGCAACGGAATAGTTATAATCGAAATCTCCTCCGGACTGTTTGATCAAACTCTCTGGCTCGCGCGTTCCTCTTATTTTGGAAATTGAAAGAATTGACCAGGGATGCTTCACAGCACCGGGGCCGACATCTTCGAATGCAAAAAGAGATGAGTCACCATTCGCAGAAATAAAACTGAACGCTGATGAATACAAGCAATCACTTTCGCCGTCGATAATCGGCACCAGCGTATCTCCTGAAAGGGGAACCTTGGCAATAAACCATTTTTTATCTTGGCATTGAACGAATATGAACGCTGTATACTCCTGCAGGTTCCACATTTGATAGTCCTGGTCGTGGGCCTCGTAAGGAACAACTATATTCCATTCACCTTCCACCTTACCTTCTGCAACCGGATAATCTCCCGGCCCCATTTGGGTAAGTTCCCAAACAGACCACGATTCGTTGCTATAAGCAAACATGTATGTCTTGGTATTGCATTCAAAAGAAAACGTCCTGGTTTCCGGACCGTAAGACTGTTGGGATCCCAATGCATTACTGAACTGGACATAATTCCACCCAATCTGTCCCCTGGACCAGGAGCATAATACAGGTACGGCGGTTTCTTCCATCATGCATTGATGCGGGGACCAATCCTGGTTTCTACAGTTCACACAGTTGTAATTGGGAACGTTGTAATAACCGGTTGGATTACACGTACAATTTTTATAACCATCCTGAGAATATTCGTCCTCCGCCCCGAATACGTGGCAGGTTTCGTGGGCCAGCGTTTTGGCCATGGAATCGAGGGCAGTGTAATACTGACATAACATAATCACTCCACCTTCGTGCTCATTCACTTTGGCGTACGCATGGTAAGGGCCGGGGTATTTTGTAAAAAAGATGGTGTAGGCATATTTTATATGCTCGCCTGGTTGATCCTTGATGATGCGCCTGTTATATTCCTCAATATTATAAACCCCTAATTTCTGCAGCACCGGTATCAACCAAACATCCTCGCAATCGCGATATTTTTCATACGTACACGGCTGGGAAGGTGGTTGTGCATTTATGTCAACGGTGACAGTATCTGGACGTAC
>DATHKF010000448.1:0-3539 GCA_035489505.1 Bacteroidia bacterium
CAATCCGTCCGTATATTTTTCTTCGCGCAGCAATTGGCCGTTTTCGTAAAACCATTTCCAGGTTCCAATCGCTCTTCCGCGCTGATCGTATGTTCCCTGCTGATCGGTTTTCCCATCCGGGTAAAAGAACTTCCACTCGCCCACTTTTACTCCGTTCAGGTAATCGCCTTCTGCTTTGAGTTCACCGGTGTCGTGGTATTCTTTCCAATGTCCCTGCTCGCGTCCTTTCTCGTCAAAAATTCCTTTGCCAATCAGCACTCCGTCTTTGTATACTTCTGATCCCGTAATTTTTCCTTCTTCAGAATATTGGCGGAATACACCTTCAGGATAACCGTCTTTGTAATTACCTACTTCTTTAACGCGGCCATTCGGGTAATACGTTGTAACGGTTTCTATTTTGGCGAGCTCGGGTGGATTTTCAACAAGTACGCCATTGTCCCACTTGGTAGCATTCATCAGGTTACCAACTTCATTGTATTCTTTGAAGTACCCGTGTTTCTTGTCGTTGAGATAACGTCCTTCTGATTTTGTTTTTCCGTTGGGCCAGAATTCCTTGTGAAGACCTTGTCTCAACCCGTTGGCATCTCTGCGGTTAATACGATCGGTGCTTTGTACAAATCCTGCTTTGTACGTGGTAATAGCTATGATCACACCGGTTGAATCGTATTCGTAACCGATCCCTTCTTCTCTTCCTTCAACAAACGGAATGGTTTTCTTCGTATTTCCATTGGTAAAATACTCGTAGGTTAATCCGTGCTTCGTATTGCTTACATACGTTTCTTCAGTCAGGAGTTTTCCTTCGGCACTGTATGTTTTTAACGGCCCCGTTTTTTTTCCTTCTTTGTAAGTGTATTCAAGTGAAAGCTTTCCCTGTTCGTTGTAAAATTTCCAGGTTGAATCGAGTTGAAAATTTTTACGGTTTCCTTCTGATTTGAGTTTTCCGTTCAGGTGGTACGTTTTCCAGTAACCATCGGGTTTACCATCACGCATCGGGCCTTCACTGGAAAGCTTTCCATTTTCGTAATAGAATTTGTTGTATCCGTTGGGATCGTTATCTGCCGTTTGTGCGTGCAAAGGAGAAGCCAGCAAACACATTACTGTGAAGAAGGTGATCCTGAAAAGACTGAGGCAATTGAACTTCATTCGATAACAATTACATTCCAAAACTTGCAGAAAGCTCCAGCATCCTTCGGATTGGCTTTTCAGCCCTTGCCCGCAGAGGTTCCGGAAGAATAATTTCAGGCTGCTCGTGCTTCAAACAAATATACAGTTTTTCAAGGGTATTTAGTTTCATGTGCGGGCAGTCGTTACAGGCGCAATTATTGTTCGGTGGAGCAGGAATAAATGTCTTTCCCGGTGATTCCTTTTGCATCTGGTGAAGAATGCCGGTTTCGGTACCGATAATGAATTCAGTGGCCGGATTGGTTTTGGTATAATTTAACAATGCGGTTGTAGACCCGATAAAATCGGCAAGCTCCAGTACAGGTGTTTCACATTCGGGATGTGCAATAAATTTTGCCTGGGGATGGCGTGCTTTTAAACGCGTAATTCTTTCGAGTGAAAAAATTTCATGCACCATACAGGATCCGTCCCACAGTAACATATCGCGACCGGTTTTTTCACTGACATATTTACCCAAATTTTTATCCGGTGCAAAAATGATCTTCTGGTCTTTCGGCAAGCTCTCAACAATTTTTACTGCGTTACTCGAAGTGCAGATAATATCACTGAGCGCTTTGATTTCAGCTGTACAATTGATGTATGAAATTACAATGTGATCCGGATGTTTATTCCTGAATGCGGCAAACTCATCAGCCGGGCAGGAATCGGCCAGTGAACAGCCGGCATTGAGATCGGGAAGGACTACTTTTTTATTCGGGTTAAGGATTTTTGCTGTTTCCGCCATGAAATGCACCCCGGCAAAAACAATCAGTGATGCATCGGTTGCTGCAGCTTTCTGGGCCAGGCCAAGGCTGTCTCCAATGAAGTCCGCAACGTCCTGGATATCCCCGTCCTGGTAGTAGTGTGCAAGCAGAATTGCGTTCTTTTCACGTTTGAGTTTTTTTATCTCTGCAAATATATCCAGCGTAGGATCAATCTGAACATCCATGTATCCTTTGCTTATCAGCTCCTTATTACTCATAGTTTTATTTAAATTAAATATCTACTACTACTACTAGCTTGTTAATATGGTGTAGAAAATAGTCCACATCCGGTAGGTTATCTCACTTGTGAGTCAATGATAACAGGATTTGAACATACCGGAATTTCTGAAGGAACTGATTTCCATACTTCTGTCATTTTAATGAACAACCTGTTAGTAATGTTTCACAGTGTCCATTGTCAGCAACTACTATCAACAAAGAGGTCCGTTTTTGTTGTATTACTTCCCGCTTACTTATTGTCCACATCGCTAGGAAGTCTCAAACTATTTCGCATCACGTGAACCTATCCACACTTCCAAATAAACCTGCACGAATACTATCAACAGATTATATATTTATCCACCATTTACCTGTGCATAAAGTTACCGCTAACTTGCTCAATTCCAGATGTGATTTTTACAACCATTTTTATGAAAGTTGGTTAACTTTTAGTAAGAATGATTTTTGGAGTGGTAACTTTGCGACGGATAAACGTCACGCCCAACAAATATCGTATACAAATGAGCTTTAAAATATCAATTGGTGCAGACCACGCCGGGTTTAAACTCAAAGAAGTCATCCGGAAACACCTCGAACAGGCTGGTCATACCGTAACAGACCGCGGGGCATTCAGCGAAGCCAGCGTGGACTATCCCGATTTTGCGCACCCCGTGGCCAACGATATCGAATCCGGCGCTTCAGACTATGGCGTATTGATTTGCGGATCTGCCAATGGTATAAGTATGGCCGCCAACAAACATGCGGGAATACGCGCAGCAGTCTGCTGGAAACCGGAAATAGCGCTATTGGCCCGCCAGCATAACAACGCCAATATTTTGTCTTTACCGGCCCGTTTTATCACCGACGAAGACGCAAAAGAATGTGCCGACATTTTCTTCTCGACCGCTTTTGAAGGGGGCAGACACGCCAACCGTGTAGACAAAATCTCCTGTTAATTCCACGCTGTACCGCCTGAACCCCTGTATTCACAGGCCTTTTGTGCATAAGTCCGGCCGTCACAATTACTTTACACCGGCCGTGAGACGCCTATCTTTGCTTTAATGAAAAAAGCACCCCTCCTTTTACTGGTTATTCCGTTCACGTTTGTTCTTTCTGCTGCGCTAAAGAAAGCACCGGCAACGCAGGAAAAATATGCGGAAACAATTACCGCCGAAGATCTCCGGAAACATCTTTCCATTCTTGCTTCTGACGAATACGAAGGACGCGAAACAGGTGAGCCCGGCCAGAAGAAAGCCGCGGAATACATTTCCGGTTTTTTCAAGTCTATTGGTATTCCTGCGCAGGCAAACGGAACGTGGTACCAGAATGCACAGCTGGTGAAGATTTCCGGAGGAACGTCGTCGTTTGTTGCCCAGGACAGTTTAGCCGAGGGCG
>DATHKF010000449.1:0-9396 GCA_035489505.1 Bacteroidia bacterium
CATCGACCGACAATACACTCGCGATCGTGAATGAATACGCCGGTAAAATAGCTCACATTACTTCTGAGAAAGACGGTGGGATTTATTATGCGTTGAACAAAGGGATCAGCTATGCCCACGGGGATGTTGTTGCGTTTCTTCACGCCGATGACGTATACGCGCGTTCGGGAATTATTTCTGCAGTGATGAAAACGTTTGAAAGTCGTGGTTGCGATGCGGTGTATGGCGACCTTCAATACGTGGACCGGATAGACACGAACAAAGTTGTGCGCAACTGGAAGTCGGGAGAGTACCGCGAAAATATATTCTGCAAAGGCTGGATGCCACCGCACCCGTCGTTCTTTTTGAAGAAATCGTGTTATGTAAAATACGGAAGCTTCAATACCACTTTTCAGACAGCAGCTGACTACGAACTGATGCTTCGCATGCTTCACAAGAATCACGTTTCGGTCGCGTACCTGCCTGAGGTGATCGTGAAGATGCGCATGGGTGGAGTGAGCAACAAAACGTTTGCCAACCGGCTCAAAGCAAACCGCGAAGACAAACGCGCGTGGTATGTGAACGGGCTGAGACCGGGATTGTTTACGCTTTACCGGAAGCCCTTGTCGAAGATCGGGCAGTATTTCGGGTAAAAAAGTTTCGGGTTAAACCGTGCCGGGTTAAAAAGGTTCTGGTTTTTTGTCAGTTCGAGTAGCAATCAGCAATTTTTGTCCCTCTCGATACAATTTTCGTTCCTCAAATCACTCGAGATGACAAAATTGCTGATTGCGTATCGAGAATCGACAAAAACAGAACCCGAAACTTTTTGAACCTTTTCCCTTCTCGCGTGTATACTTGTTCTATGGAACGCATCTACAAGTATCAATCGCATTTCGCGAAACTCATCTGCAACGTATTCCTGTTTACCGTGGTAATCGCTGTTCCGGCCAGTGCGCAGGTTGCTTTTAATTTATTCAACCCCAAAACTGTACTTCAACCAGGTGCAGACACTATCTATTATCCGTATTACAACAACGTGCAGATGATCGAGATTGATCACATTTCCGCCTGGGAGCGCGCTTATATGGCCCATCAGATGGCTTATGCGACCATGTCGCAGACTCCCATGTTTTCTCCTTCGCCTGTTAACGTTTATCTTTTCCGAAACCGTTCCGGAGAGATTGTGAAAGCGTTTAATACAACTTCAACTTTATCACAACTCACATCATCGTTCCGCAATCTTCCCGGCGACAGCAAGTCTCCACGGATCCGGCAGGCGACGAGTCACAATACACCGCGAACGCATTTCTCCGATTGGGACGATCATCAGGCAGGGCAGTCCGACTTCAAAGGACTTTACATCATATACAACGATAGTGCGGTGAAGTTCAGATCCGAGCTGCTTTTTTTTGCGTCCGAACATTATCCCACCGGTATGCGCGTTGGATTGATCGATTCACTGGGCAATTTTTTTCTGCCTTATGAATACACGAGCATTTCCCCGCTAGCGGGAAATATTCTTGTGGTAAGAGAGAATGGTCTTTGCGGTGTGATCAATCTGAAGAAAGAGGAAGTGATCCCGGTGAAATACGACGCCTTCACCATTCAATATTACGACCAGGTTATTTTTTATAAATCAGAAAAGATCAATGTCGTTTATGATCACGCAATGAACAGGATTCATTATGTAGACAATTACGATTGGATCGCACTGGGCAAGTTGTATTCCTGGCGTTATCACTCGTCGACAAGTTCGGAGCGGGCTCCGGAAAGGGAGCGCGGCGAGCAGTTGTTCCAGTTCAGCAAAGATGGAAAGATCGGTTTCATCGATACCAATTACACGGTGGTAACTCCACCTGTTTATGACATGATCTCCTCGTTTTCGCAGGGATTTGCTGTAGCGTGCCGTGATAAGAAATTCGGTTATATCAACGAGCAGGGACGTGAAGTCATTCTATGCACCTACATGTACGCTGAATATTTCCGGAAAGGCGTAGGCGTGGTACAGCATGAAGGGAAGTTCAGGAATATAGACTCTACCGGAAAATTATTGGAGAACTATACGGTAGAGCACGAGTCCTGGAGAAACAACCAGTACAGCAACTACAGCAACATTGGTCACCTCAAGGCCACTTGTACTATCCTGGGATGCGGATTGACGAAGGAGAATGACGTATTTGTAGTGCCGCCGATCTACCAGAGTATTTCCCCGGTAAAAATTCTGGTGAAGGGACAAACACAATTCTCGGATAAAATTTTTATCGGAAAGCGTTCCGAAAAAATCGGATTGGTGGACACCGCAGGAAACGTTCTGCTTCCGTTGGAGTATGAATATATCCAGGACGATCCGCGTGCGGATGGACTCCGGGTCGTGAGGAAAGACCGTATGCATTCTGGCATCCTGAACCGGAATTACGAATGGGTTGTGCCCTGTATCTATGAAGACATCCGTATACGCGAAGGTTATTTTCTATTCCTGCACCACGGAAAATATGGTCTCATGGATACAACCGGAGGTGTTACAGTTCCACCGGTGTACGAAATGATCAACGTGTTGAAGAATTCACGGGCGCTGGTGAGAGTGGACACGTTGTACGGCATGATCAACATGCAGGGCGAAGTGGTGATCCCGATAAAATTTCAGCACCTGAACGGAGTTTTTCAAAACGGGCTGTGTCCATTTGCAATCAACAACAAGTGGGGATACATTGACACGACCGGAAAGATTATCATTGAGGCGATGTTCGACCAGGTGCACGGCTTCGAGAAAGAGATCACCGCTGTAAAAAAAGGAGACTTGTGGGGATTCATTAATCAGAAAGGTAAACTGGTGGTGCCGTACCAATACACGTATGTTGGCTGGAACTGGGCGCACGATGGATTTACAGAGGTGCAGAAGAATGGAAAAGTAGGTTTGATGAATCAGAAAGGAAGGGAAGTGATTCCGTGTTTGTATGATGGGGTAAGTGGGTATAGTGAGCAGTACGGTCACAATATGAAGAAGGACGGGCAGTGGATATTCGTGAAGGCGAAATAAAGTTTCTGGTTTAAAAAGTTTCGGGTTTCGGGTTAGGACCTGAGATACTGTCTTTCAATGTGAGAGGATCGTCACACTGCAGTTCATGATACTTCACATTGAAAGACAGTGAAGAAAGTCGCAACCCGAAACTATTTAACCCGAAACCCGGAACACCATGTTTTAATGTAACGTTATCATTGAAACACAGTGAAGCAGATCGTAACCCGAAACTTTTTACCTGACCCTTATTAACCCTTGCAGGTATATATCCCTTTGAGGGTTAGGAAGGGTCATCAAGGGCCTCTCACTAACGCTGCAAAGGTTATTAACCTTTTGAGGGTGGGGACCATTGCGCACCCTTGCAAACCCTGAAAGCCATATAACCCTTTCAGGGTTAGTAAGGGTGTTATCGATTTCCTTTGAATTCCAGTGACTTGCAAAAAATCTCGTTCTTTGACCCGGGAAGCGTGATGACCTTTCCATGTCCCCGACATTCATGTTAAACACACGTATGACAGACGAACAGATCATACAGGAACTCAAAGCCGGTAAATACACTTCAGCCATCAAAGCGCTGTACAAACATTTTGCTGTCGTGCGGCAGCTTGTGTTGAAGAACAGCGGAAGCAAACAGGATGCTGAAGACATTTACCAGGAATCACTCATCATACTTTTTCGCAAAGTAAAAGAGAGTGATTTCGTGCTCACGAGCGCCCTATCGACTTTCCTCATTGGCATTTGTCGTTTACAATGGATGAACGAATTGCGTAAACGAAACAAATCGGCCACAGAATCACTGGGAGAAATTCCGGTCGACGAAGCTGAACGTTTCGCGGCTTATCTCGACGAAGAATCGAAGTTCAAACAAGCTGAGAAAGCTTTGTCGGAACTCGGAGAGAAATGCCGCGACATTCTTCGCCTGTTTTACTTCGACAAACTCGATTTTAAAACCATTGCGTCGAAAGTTGGTTTGTCGAACGAACGCGTTGCCAAAAACCAGAAGTACCGTTGCCTGGAAAAAGCACGCGAAAATTATCTCTCGTTAAACGTAAAAAAGTAACCGGACATGGACCACATCATTGATCAGATCGATGCGTACCTGGACGGTACACTTTCTGCAGAAGAGAAAATTTCTTTCGAAAATCAACTTGGCGGCGATGAATCGCTTCGTCAGCAGCTCAACACCCAGCGCAATCTCCGTGCAGGAATTGATCGTTTGGGAATGAAAGCTGCAACTGCTTCAACATTCCGCAAAATGACGTTGAAGAATAAAATTTACAAATGGGGAATCGCAACTGTAGCTGTTGTGGCCGTTGCTACAACGATTTATTACGGAGCACAAGCCGCAACGAATTCGCAGAACGGCCCTGAAATTACGTATGAGCTTCCTGCTACGAACGAAGAAGGAAACACAAACTGGGCACAGGCCGATCGCAATCTTCCCACGCAATTGTTCACCATCAATCCCAACCAGGATACGGTGATTGAAACCATGAATGGAATCGTGTTCGCAATTCCTGCCGGCGCATTTCTCAATGCAGGAAGCCCCTTTACGCTGGAAGTTCGCGAAGCATTAACGCCGATGGACATCATGAAAGGTGGCTTGTCTACTACCAGCAACGGCGAACTTCTTGAAACCGGCGGCATGTTTTATATCAATGCGCGGAATGGTGAAACATCATTGAAGATCAATCCGGACAAACCCGTTTACGCAAACATTCCCACGAATGAAATTCGTCCGGGCATGATGCTTTTTGATGGAGAACGCAAAGACGATGGCAGTATCAACTGGGTGAATCCAAAACAGATGGAGAAGCAGTTAATTCCGGTTGATATTTTCTCGCTGAATTTTTATCCGGATGGATTTTTGGAGAAGGTTGCCGAACTCGGTTTCGATGCGAATAATAAGAAGGTGACGGATAGTATTTATTATTCGTATGCGGGGAGACAGCGGACAGGAGGAGCAATGCCATTGCCGGGATTCTATTCTGAAATCATAAACGATACGGTTGCGCAAATTGCGCTCGACGATTCATATTCCGGTATTGACGGAGAAGCATTATTCGAGCAGAAATGTTCGAGTTGCCACTCCGCAACTGATCAGAAAACAACAGGGCCTGGATTGCGCGGTGTTTTGGGTAGAATTCCGGGAGGGAACTGGAAGTATGATTGGGTGCACAACTCCGCGGCGCTGATCAAATCGGGGGATCCATACGCTAATAAAATATATGGTCAGTACAAAACGATTGAGCCCGCTTTTCCGGAATTGACCAATGAAGCCATTGATGCAATCCTGGCTTTTGCAGATCATAGAGGAAAACCGTACGGAATGGAAATTGATCCGGCCCGGATCGCAGCAATTAAAGACGATAAGTTTCAGAACACGATCATTGCCACAAAAGAGTTTGAGGAACGTTTGCGATTGATATTCGACATTGGCGTTCCTGAAATTCTGGATATGTATGTAAACAATCTTGATAAAAAAATGTTCCAGATTGACAGCATGGTGTGTACTAACGCACCAAAGGATTCCCGAAATTCAGAATTCCAAAAATTCTATGATCGTCACGACGGTGGAGTTACTGTTTCTCAATCACACATGAAGGAACTGCAGGAATACTATGGAAAGAAACAGGAGGCGGTGCGGTTTGCCAGTCAGAAAACGTACAACGAGCGAACAGCCGGACAAAGAAAACAGGACAGTATCTATTTGGGAAATTCAGATGAGTATTGGCAGAAAGGCGCGAACCAGTCTGCACAAAACTTTACGAAGGAATACAACATCAATCTCAAGGAAGCGTATCGCCAGTTAGGAATTAATGCATCATCTTCTCCTGCGCCACATTATTATTCCTTTGAGGTGAATTCTCCGGGCTGGGCGAACGTGGATGCTTATGTTTTTCAGTCAGCAGCTACGAGGACAACGCTCGATTATGCTGACCCGGTCACCGGCAAAAAGGCCGTGATCAAATACGAAGAATTGAAGATCGTGATTGCTGATGCGACCAATTATACCCAGGTCATGGTTTACCTGGTGACCGCTGATTTGCCGTTCTTTCAGAAAGTGGATAATAGTACGGGTGAATACAAAGAGAATCTGAACGAACTCCTCGAGTATGGTCTGGTGGTTATTGCGGAAAAAGATGGAATATGGTTCTCAGCTATCACGCCTAAAGTCACGCCAGGTTCTGTCAATGTAACATTGGTGAGCACCGATGAAAGTTCGTTGCGCAATACGCTCAATTCTACGTTCAAGGGTTCCGTAGGTTCGGACTTCAGTGCTGAAGTGAATTACATGAAGGAAACGCATGCATACACCGTGCGAAAAGAGAAGGAGCGTAAACAGGATGAAATTGACCGGCAGATTATTGAGGTGATATTTCCTTTTGCCGGAAATAATACTGCGTGTGAAGAAGCAACTGCCAATCTTGCTAGGGCGAAAGTCATGGCGCAGCAGCAGAAGAGCTATGCGTACAAGCTTGTTGATGATACTAAAACAAGTGTGTATGCTGAAGCCGTTAAGTTGGAGAATAGTTATAAAAATCCGCTCGAAAAATCTGCCAAGAAAGCAGCGGCTGATGCGGCACGCAAGAAAGCAGATGATGCGAACAGATCTGCTAAGGCTGCAGCGGATAATGCCGAGAAGAACACGATTGAAGCAGCGCAGCGCCGGGTGGATGAAACTTGTAATACATCTGCCAAATAGGGCTGAAAAGGCTCTTAACCCTCAAAGGGTTAAGAGCCTTTTCAGGATTAGGACCCTAGTGGCCTTTTAGACAGTAAGGGTGTCAACCCTCCAAAGGTTGATAGCCTTTTCAGGGTTACGACCCTTGCAACCCCAAACTATTTAACCCGAAACCCGGAACACCGTGTTTTAATGTAACGTTATCATTGAAACACAGTGAAGCAGATCGTAACCCGAAACTTTTTAACCCGAAACCCAACTCTTTGAGGGTTACAACCGCCGTATCCGCCACTCCTTCGGATACAAATTATTCGCCCTATTTCCCAGCAGATTCATCCACCCCAGCGGCGCACCCTGAAACGTCATCAGCGAAATACCTTTGTGCGAAGTATCCACTTTGAAGTCAACTTTCGCCAGGAATTTCAACGCATCTTCTTTCGAAAGTTCCGTCTGGTGAAACGCTTCTTTATGGAGATGCACCGACAACGCCAGTTCATGCAACGGCTTCATCCCTTTGCCTGCATCAGCTACCGGAATTCCATATTGCACGCAGTGCAATGTGCGTGAAAGTCTAAGAATATCTTCCGCATGCTGTTTCGGTATAGCGAGAATGTGATCACCGCGACGAACAAACTCAAACTGTTCCGCGTTTTTCATCCACGAAGAAACTTCATTCCGTTCTTTCGACGGAGCAGGGGCGAAGAGCACTTTTTCTTTATGCGATGATTTTTCCTGCGGCTCTGTTTTGCGCAAGACGGAAATGAAGAAGCCTTCGCCTTTTACTTTGTGCGGGTAAAAACGATAACCGAAAATAGACGGTAGATGAGAGTCGGGAGACGATAGGCTGGGCTCGGGCGCGCTGGCATGCGCGTCTCCCGTCTCCCGCCTATCGCCTGTCGTCTCTACCACGCCCCATTCGGCAGGCACATCGATCTTCAGACTCTCGAACTGCATTTGCGACCGCATCCACGCAAGATTCTCCTCGTTTTCCTGGGTGTTGAAAGTGCACGTAGAATAAACCAGCAAACCATCTTCTTTCAGCGCGGACCAAATGTCGAGCACGATCCTCCGCTGCCGCGCACTGCAGAGATTCACATTCTCCGGCGACCATTCCTTCGCTGCTTCCGGATCGCGGCGAAACAATCCTTCACCCGAACACGGCGCGTCCACAACGATCACGTCGAAAAAACCTTTCAGTTTTTCGAACTGTTCCGGATCGTTATTCGAAACAACAACATTCGCTTTTCCCCATTTCGAAATATTCTCCGCGAGAATATGTGCACGCGAACGGATCACTTCATTCGCAACAAGCAGTGAATCCTCATTCAGTTCTGTCGCAAGCAAAGTTGATTTACCTCCCGGCGCCGCAGAAAGATCAAGGACTTTCAGCGCAACATCCCTGGGGAAAACTGTTTTCGCAACGTGCGACAAAAACATCGAGCTCGCTTCCTGCACGTAGTAACATCCCGCATGAAAAAGCGGATCGTGTGTGAAGGAAGGACGCTCGGGTAAGTAATAACCATTGTCGCACCACTTTACTTTTTCCGCAGGAACATCGCCCTGCCATTTGAGTGGGTTGATGCGTATCGATACCGGACCTGTTGTCTCGTAAGCGCGCACGAGATCATCAAACTCGTTTCCGAGATGAGCCTGCAATGCCTGTTTATGATCTGGAGGAAGATTCACGTTTTGTAAAGATACCAACTCGGCGTTTATCCGGCAGCAAATCCCTGTTGTGCCGCCTTCGGCGGGTTAGCCACAGATGCGCAGATTGCGCAGATTTTTCAAATTGGTTATTGAATAAATCAGGAAATTAAATCAATTGAAATTCTGACTTTGGGCGGAAAGAAAGATTGAAAAGTATGTAATTTTTTAATCTGCGTAATCTGCGCATCTGTGGCTAAGCGCCCAACGGGCGCAACACAGCTAAAACGCTACGCTATGCCAGATGCTCGCGCACACGAACTATGGCTTCCTGTAACTCACATCTTTCCCTTCACGCACCGAATGCAAACCATCCATTGCACCGTACCAGATGGTTCCGTCTTTCGCTTCCCGTGCGCCAAAGATCCCGAGCGAGCTTTTGTCTTCAACTATCGTCGTGTATCGATCGTACTCTGCATCCGATGCCGATGTTGCCATAACAGTGTAGCGAAAGATACCGTCTGATGTGAGCAGCAGATTTCCGGAATTGTCCTCGCTAACATACCCGGTGAATTTGTCATTCACTGCGGTTATTTTCAATGGCACATGACTGAGTGGTTTTGAAACGTAAAATCCGCGTGCAGCACCGAAGTACATGGTTCCGTTGCTCCGGCAGATATCGCGCACGTTGGCGTAGGATGTTCCTTGCTCCGTAAATATTTCTGTAACGACGGTGTCTTTTCCGGAAGGATTGTACTGAAAGAGCCCCGCTTCACCACCAAACCACATGGTGCCGTATGTGTCTTGCGAAATCGCATACAGTTCCTGGTTCAATCCGTTTTTTGGATCCAGGTTCGTAAATGTCTTGCCGTCGTACCTGCTCACACCTTTCGGAGTTGCGAACCACATATTTCCAGCAGCATCTTCGAAAATGTCGAATACAATGTTGCTGATCATTCCGTTGTTCGAACTCACATTGGTAAATTGTGAGCCATCGTACTTGTAAGCGCCGGCGCCCATCGTACCAAACCACACGTTGCCTTTGCTGTCGGCAAACACACTGTACGCG
>DATHKF010000450.1:0-5030 GCA_035489505.1 Bacteroidia bacterium
GTCCCGAAGCCACAGCGAACGCCGGCACCAGTGTTTACGAACACATCAAAGTACACAACATCACCAGCGCCAAAGTAACCCTGGAAGTCACCAGCGTAGTGGCATACACCGGCAGTACATCGCTGAGCTCAGTAGCAACACCGCATTCATCGGGACTGCTTCCGTCGGACATCCGCCTGGAGCTGATCGTACATACCGAGAAGTACAGGGATTTGTATTCGAACACGACAACGGAAACCAATGTTCGTTTTGACGCACCGGGCTCAGGAGTGAACCCGGGCGGATCGCCCTATGGATTATTGACCTGGGATTATCTCGAAGGAGCAGAAGAGTACGACGTAGAATGGGTGTACATCGATGATGAAGACAATCACACCACATATTATCCATTCAGTGCAGACGAAGATCCTTTTGAATACAAGGAACCGACACGGATTACAACAACGAACCAGCATTACGAAGTACCCCTGACGTATCCATCCGGAACATTGTACTTCCGTGTAAGGGCTGTAGGCAGATACATCGATGCCGGCACCAATTTTACACACGTACAACCCGGAGAATGGAGCTATCGTCCGACAGCGATTGCATCAGCGCTGAGTTACACGATCAGTACCGATTTTGAAGAAGACATGAACTGGCAATACACCATTGCCTTTGCCGAAGAAGGCAAACGCAAGCAGGTGATGACCTATTACGACGGATCACTCCGAGCACGGCAGGCAGCCGTAGATGTCACGAGCGATGAAACCGTTCTTGTCGGAGAAACCAAGTACGACTACGAAGGAAGGCCTGTCGTAGCGATACTTCCTGCACCGGTGTACAGTAAGTCACTTGGGTACAGAAGCAATTTTACTTTGGACGCTGCATCTTCAGCATTGTTCGACAAAGACAATTTTGATGAAGGGACCAGTGAACAGGTCGGCAATACATCCGGTGCCGGTGAATACTATAGCAGCGTTGGCCTCTCGGGTGATTTTGCCAATGCACCTTTTCAAAGTTATGTACCCGATGCAGGTGGGATAACCACTGCTGGTGTTTCTACCGACGGAGGTTTTCCGTATGTGCAGGCCCTGTACATGCGCGATGGAACAGGACGAATAGCTAAACAAGCGGGTGTTGGTCCTGATCACACCATGGGCAGCGGTCACGAAACAGAATATTATTACGCCAGCGCAACATCTACAGAACTGCACCGCATGTTCGGCACGAACGTAGGCATAGCTGCGCATTATAAAAAGACCATGGTGGTTGATCCCAACAACCAGGCAAGCGTAGCCTACATGGACCAGGAAGGACGTGTTGTGGCTACTGCATTGACCGGTGCAGTTCCTGAAAACCTGTTGGCGCTGGATAGCTATGATCCGCAGTTGCTGACTGTTTCGCTCAACGACAACAACGTGATCGATCAGCAAAATCACGTGAGCACAAACATCACGCGCTTGCTGAACACCTACGAAGCATCGCCCGGTTGTACAACCAATGTGTATGCGTTCAGCTACGACATGACCGGCGCAATATATTCCAACGTGTTCAACTCTGCCGTTCCCGGTCCTTCCGAATCGGAAGTTCCGGTAGACTGGTGTGCAGACTGTAAGTATCATGTGAACATTAAAATTTATGCACCTGACGGGTCATTTGTAACGATGACATACAATTCGCTGCCGGTAACTGAGATTGACGAAGACATTGAAAATCCTGCTGCCGCCGATTGCGATGGAGATTCGTATGCGCCCACGATTGCGCCGATCGATTTCACGGCTAACTTCTGCCAGCTGGGAGAATATACCGTGATCAAAATTCTCACGCTCGATACGACCGGTCTCCATGCGGAAATGATGACGGCTTTGGAAACCGAACTTGGAGAAGGATATTATGACAATCTGTTGGAAATGTACCAGGATGAGGTAGATACCACGCTCTGCGACATTACCTGTCAGCAGCACTGCACAAGCGCAATTGCAGAAGCCAATCCATTGCTTGATCCGGAGGGAGAAACATTCGCAGGTCTTGTGGCCGATTGTATCGCCGAAAACTGCGGTGAATACATTTCCCAGATCGCCGATACGTTTGCAACCTACCAATGCGAAGCTATTCTGCAAGGCATCCGCCAGCAGGTAAGTCCCGGTGGTGTGTTTTATGATGAGGCTGATCCTGCAGGAAGCAGTTCTGCGTCAGCTTACTTCTGGGAACGAATCCGTTATGCCATTGCCAATACCGGTCTTGTATTTCATGATGCAGACGGAAGTGTGGCCAGTCCACAGCCCGACCTGGAAGATGACGTGGAAGACCCCGCATACTTCCAGTCACAATGGGCAGATGACCTGGCACCGTTTCACAGGGAGTATTGTCATTACGAAAATTGTGTAACACTGCAGGCCAGTGCGGCCTATGATTTTGAGATGGCGACGATTGAAACCTGGAGTGAAGCCGCAGCAACGGGTTATCTCAATCCGCAGGGCATGGGTTCAACACCGTTCGGTACCAATTGGGATCCGGGCCATACTTCTCCCTGGACGGCAACAGATGTGTTCACAAGCATCACCGGAACAGAAAATGATCCGTACACCACATTGCCCGATGCATCGCTGAACAATGATGCCACTTTCGGAAACATCTGGTCGTTTACAGCCGATGCATCAAACGGAGTTTACGATGTAAACTTTCCGTTCAACGATGTCAACCGCTGGCAGCTCTTCCGTGGATTGTATTTGCAGATCAAAACCAATTACATCCGCAATCAGAATGTGGCAACGTGTCCTTACTATGCCGATGATTATGCCATCGTGCGTGATCCAGGCGCAGATGTAGAAAGCCTCATGGACAGCATCATTGCCGCCTCACAAAGTTGGAGCCAGACTTTGAATGACAACACCACGTTGTGCGAACAGAATGTTCAACTCTGGATGGATTCACTTTCACTCTGCTGCGGAATAAACATCTCAAACTTCTCACAACCCGAACTGGATGAAATTGCAGATTCACTCTATGCATGGTGTTCACGTTCTGCAGGTATGCACAATCCACTGGGGTTGCTCAGTGACGAAGCCGTTGCCGGTGGAGAACTGGACAATGTGATTGACCTGATCGATGGTTTTGATCCAACAAACCCATGCCTGGTGGAAGCTAATCCGCTGGCCTGTGCTTCCGATCCATGGCCCTATCAGGATGGCTGCGTGATGGATACCATCACCACGTATTATGTGAGTGATTGTTTCGAAGACTTTTTGTATTTGCTCAACGATACGGTACTCGGGCGGTATAACGGAGGAATAACACCAACCTGTTACCCGACCGGTTCGACAGATTATATGAACGATTGTTCACTGGGCAGTTACACCGCACTGATGATCGACGGTACAAACAATGATTTTGATTTAGGGACCGCGGGCACGCCCTGCAATTTAGCATGTTCACTGGGTCTTCGTTTTTACGACGGCGCCGGAAACATTATTCCCATCATCAGCATGATCAGTATGAGTTCGCCGTCTTTCCTGCAGAATTATCCGTGCACGGGTTGTTCTCCAACCGGAACATTCCGCAACATCCAGCTCACGATCATCACCACGTACGGGCCGGTACAGGCGTATGCGTTCTCCGACAATACCTGCGGAATGACATTTGTGGACAGTGTAACGGTAGACACCTGCCTCGCGCTTTTGGAAGAAGATCATTTCATGTACGAGTTCAATTTTGATACGCTCCGGCAGGATTGCATCGACCAGCTCATGGCCCAGGCTGCGTGGAATACCCAGCACGATTACAACGAAGTGGTGCAGGATTTTATCCAACAGTACCTCGAAAACCATTATGCGAATTGTTTCAGTGGCGGCTTTAGCGAAGACTTCAGCGTGGAGTACATGAACTACGAGCACCACTACACGCTGTACTATTACGACCAGGCCGATAATCTTTTGCGTACAGTGCCGCCTGCCGGATTTATACCAACAGACCCGGGTGCATTTACCAATGGTGTGTACGACGGAAGCACAGAACCGGAACACCGCATGATGAGTGAGTATACCTACAATTCGCTCAACGAAGTCCTCACTGCAGAATCACCCGACGGAGGAACAACCGTGTTCTTCTATGATCTCAAAGGAAGAATTGTAGCCTCCCAGAATGCGAAACAGGAAGTAACCATGTCGTCTGAGAAACGATACAGTTATACACTCTACGACGAGCGGAGCAGGATTGTGGAAGTGGGACAGACCAGTGTGGCAACTACCGATCTGCTGACCGATGCAATTGCTAAGGATGATATAGATTTTGGAACATGGTTGGCGCTGGGTACACACACGCAGATCATGAAAACGTTTTATGATGAAAAAGATCCATCGCCTGTATCGGGACTATTTTCAAATTTCTATACCGGGGAACCTGTAAATTTAAGATCGCGGGTATCGTATGTAGAGTTTTATGAAGACGATGCCGCCACGCTCACCAGTGCGAGCTACTACAGCTACGACATACACGGCAATGTAAGCGAAGTCGTGACCGATGATCCAACACTCGACAACCTCGGTGTGCGCTTTAAGCACATGGCATACTACTATGATCTTGTCTCCGGAAAGGTAAACATCGTGAGCTACCAGAACGGCCACCCCGACCAGTACTGGCACCGGTACGAGTACGATGCAGACAATCGTCTGACCATTGCAGAAACAAGTTGCGACTCACTCCGGTGGGAACGCGATGCGAAGTACTTCTATTACCTGCATGGACCCATGGGCAGGGCAGAGATCGGTCACGACAAAGTGCAGGGACTCGATTATGCGTATACGATGCACGGATGGATCAAAGGCATCAACTCCAATACCCTGGTTGCATCGCGCGACATGGGCAAAGATGGTGCACTCAACGGCAACAACATTACCGCGAGCGATCTGACGACCGGCACGATCAACACGAGCAACAAAAACAACATGAGCCCGCACGATGTGTTTGGATATACACTCGGGTATTACAACAACGATTACCGCAGTGTGGGCACCAATACGTTTGATGCAAGCGCAGGTGCAGCCGCAGGG
>DATHKF010000451.1:0-6040 GCA_035489505.1 Bacteroidia bacterium
ATAAATTTCAAAGAAGCACTCGACATGCCCGGAGAGCAGATCCAGGTGGTCAAACATACGGGTACAAACGACGGTGGTACCATGGTGCTCACTTTCAGCATGAACACTTTCAGCAGTGTTCATTCATTCACTTTCATTAAAACAACTCCAGCGGGCGCTGTTCAATGGACCAAACGGCTGGTGGGGCCTTCCACTGTGGTCTACGGGAATGTGGTACAATCGCCTGACAGCGGTTATTTTATGTGCTATGCCGATTATGCCACAGTGTCGACCTCTTATGGGATAATGAAACTGAGCCCGGTCGGAAATGTAGTTTTCTCCAATAAACTCAATGTGAGTGCACCGTATCTTATTGCCGGCGTGCCTGAAGTCCTGGCAAAAAATGACGGAGGATTTTATGTGGCTTGCGATTTGATCGACACCGTTACATTCAATTACATGTGGCACGTGTTTGAAATAAGCGCTGCAGGTAATCTCGTATGGTCGCACGCTTATAACCTAAATCCGGCCAAATCTTATCATCAAGGTCTGGACACCTGTCTGAACGGAGATTTGATGCTTGCCGGGTTTCAGTTTGACCCGGCCGTCAACACGTTCGTCACTGTCATGACCAGGGTTTCGGCAGCAGGCAGTCCCCTCTGGACGAAACAGTATGCTGCGCCCAACCGCAGTCTTCCTGCTGTGTCCGTGGTACGCATGTCGAACGATTATTTCTATGTACTGGCTGCGACCTACAATTCAGCAGCGGCGCTGAATGAATGCGTATTGATGAAGACGGATGGCCAGGGAAATAATCTATGGTCTTTTTTGTTCTCTTCACCTACCATGGGTCTCGATCCGTATGAATTGACTGCGGTCGAAAATAACTGTATCGTGATCACAGGTTCGACATATACGGGTGGAACGATAATCAAAACAGACTCCACGGGGCAGATCATGTGCACGCGTGCTTTTCCAAATGATATATGGAATTCCATGGACACGATCCAGAACGGAGTTTACTCGTTTAGTGGGAGTTCAGCGACCGGGTTGGCGGTACTCATGACCACCGGTCTGTGCGGTAATACCTGCGAAGACACTCTGCTTACTGTGATCAAAACACCACTTCCGATCACGGTTTCATCCCCCGGTTCAGATGTGTCCATTCCGATGACCCTGTCAGCTAATTCACTTCCAACGGCTTTTGCAACTGTGCACGTAATTCAACTCTGCAGTACATTGGGAATGGAGGAACCGGAATATCTGCCGGCGACAAACGTGTATCCTGTTCCTGCAACCGGCACGGTGCATGTCGAAAGTCCGGAAGTGATTTCGCTTACTGAATTGCTCGATGTGCATGGCCGCGTGGTACGTTCAGTTTCTGTCAATGCAACATCCCACGTGCTTGATCTTTCTGATCTTGCGGCGGGGGTTTATTACTTGCGTGTAAGCAGCGAAAGTAAAATCACAACGCGTAAAATAGTTGTTCAGCATTGATGTACAGGTTCCCGCAATCTACTGGTACTTATTCCGAATCTTCTTTTAACATTTATTCGTGATTCAGCTTCATTCGCGCCGCAAAGGGTAACGGGTTCTTTGTAATTTTTCATCGGAAACAAAAGACCCACATTGAGTGTTGCGGATCTTCCGGACGGTGCGTATTATTCCACGATCACGATGGAAGGAAATGTGCCCGTGACGAGGAAGTTTGTGGTGACGCACTAAAATAGACGCAAAGCCGCGAAGTACGCAAAGCAAAAACGCAAAGGGTTCGTTTCGGTTTTGTTCGTCACAATAACTTTGCGCCTGCCTCTGCGGCCATTCAAAACCAATCCTGTGATTTCCTGTACACCGTTCCTTTGAACAAAGCAACCGTGGCATTGGATTGATTCGTCACCACAACTTCGTACACACCGATTTTATGCGAAAGACTTTTTTCGATCGCCACTGCGGTAAGTGTATCGCCTTCTTTGACTGCGGCGAGGTGTGAAATGGAAGTTTCCACCGATACCGCCATTTTTCCGTGTGAGTTGGATGCAAAAGCAAGGGCACTGTCGGAAACGGAATAAGTTATCCCACCGTGCGCAATGCCGAAACCGTTGAGCATTTCCTTGCGGACAACAACCCGCAGCGTACACGTTCCGGGCCCGGTATTCAGCACTTCGATACCCAGCCACTGGGAGAACCAGTCCTGCGACATCATGCGATCGACAACGGCTTTAGCGAGTTCTTCGGGCTTCATACCGTAAATATAGGCGCATAGATTTCAGCAGAATCAGGATTATCGAAGATTTTTATCCATTTAGTATGGAAATGGACTACGAAATGCATCCTACTCATGCTTTGAAAAACCTATACCTCTTCAGCCTGGCTTTCCTCACAGGAAGCCTCCTCCACGCCCAGAAAGCTTCGTATTGCAAGCCCGGCGAACTCGAGTACAAAAATGATACGAAACTGTATCACCTGAAATCGACGGGCAAGTCGTATACGGGATACGAATATTACGCGGATTATTACCGTCCGTCGGATACCACCCAGATGCGGTATTTCGTCAATGGAAAAATGGACTGGTCGAAAACGTATGCTTCCGGAATGAAGCCATTGTATTATTCGATCTACTACAATCACGGATTGAAAAACGATTCGATCTGTTATGAGAACTACGGGTTTGACCAGTATTCCGGCGATACAACGCTGTACGAGATCCAGTACATCGATAAGAAAAAAGTGAAATGGTACAGGCAGTATAATTATCATTTGTCGCAAAATGTTTTTCCGAACAGGCAATGTGTACTTTCCGCACAGCGCACGTTTCGTTTCTTTACACGCGCAGAAACCAAATCATTTACGGCCGGTAATTTTAAAGAGGCCGGTAATTTTGATTCATTGGGTTATCACAACACCTATGATGAAAGCGGTTACTACGCACAGTATTACCCGAATGGTAAAGTTCAGGTGGAAGGTATGAATTGCCGGTACGAGTTGCGGCTGACCAACAACGGAGAGGTTCCGTACTACTACTCCTACCAGGCGAGGCGCGGTTCATGGAAATACTATACTGCTGAAGGTGTGATCGCCCGTGAAGAGATGTATGATCAGAATGGAATCCTTGCGGCAACCAATGCGTTCTACCCCGACGGACAGCTTGCGGCAAAATACAACTACACGAAGAAAGGATTGGAAATACGTCTGCCACCGACACACGGAATCAGCGTTGAGTCCAACGAAAATTGTAAGGTAACTGAGACCCGCTGGTATAACAATGGCGTGCTGCAATCTGAAACTTTTACGAAGGAGAACGGAAGCGTAATTACGTATTCGTATCATGTAACCGGTAAGCCGCAAATGGTGCAGGCCTATACATCAGCACGCAGACCGTTTGGTATTTACAAAACCTGGGATGAAAAAGGAAACGTTACCGAATACATAAATTATTCGGTGGAGTGGATCGATACGCTGTGCTATACCGCCCAGAACGGAAATATCCGTGCGATGAGTCTGCGCAACAGGCAGGTTCCGATGCATTGGGACGCAATGCCGGTTGACTATTACGGAAATGAAACCAAAAAATATCTCTACGCGCAGTGTACGGTTTACCGGCAATTCTATTTGAATGACCAGGTGAAAGCGGAAGTGAACCTGAAAAACGGAAAACGTGAAGGCTTGTACACCGAATGGGATTCTTCGGGCGTGGAAATTGCCCGCAGAAATTACACCGATGACGTGCCGAACGGCGAGTGGATTGAATGGCATGCAAACGGAAGGATCAAAAAAGCATTTCACTATGCAAATGGTATCCGGGAAGGAACGTGTACAGAATATTACTCCACCGGATCGGTGAAATGGGAGAATGTTTACGTGCATGGTGTTCCCGGAAAATCCAAAGCCTACGCAGAGAACGGCAGCTTGCTGGAATCTTCAACGTATCTCTCTGCGTTTTATCCGGCTTCGTGCATTGAGGAACGCGCCAAAGTAACGCGGCCAACTGCGTTGCATTACTATTTCATGGATACGTCGCTTAACCGTAGTTCTGTGATCATTCCCGATACAGCGGTGCAGCATTACGTGTACAAAGTGATGGCCGTTTCTAACTTCATTGATCCGGGATATGATCTGTGCGGACCCATGACCGTGGTGAACGACGAAGCAGAATTTGATCTCTATCATTCCTGTTTCGTGATCAGCAAATCGTTGTATACCGACAGCAACAAAGTTGTGATCAACGAATTTTTTAAGCGCAATGGAATCCATATGGATCGCTCTGTGCAATCGGACGAACCTGTTCTCGGATTTGAAAAGGAATTCCGCGTGTACTACAGTTCCAAACAAATGCTGAACAAACAGGTGATCGTGGATTCGCTGGAGTATTATCTCGCGCCTTTTTCAAATGATGCGAAGCAGGGATACATCATGTCGGTTGACAATAATTTTCCGCGAGGTTCTGCACTTGGAGGAAGAGAGACGTCGATCACCAGTGTGAAGGGTTACAGCACTATTCTCGTAGTGTCGGGATCCAAAAATGTGTACCCCGTTTACAATACGTTCAAAGCTACCCGGTACATTGTTTACGACGATCTCACCTGCGATTTTCAGAGTGAGACGTATGATGCGGTGCAGATGACGTATTGGGGCGGAAGAAAATAGCGGAAATAGACGCAAAGCCGCAGAGCCCGCAAAGGAAGGCGCAAAGGCTGGTCATTGCGCGGAGCGAAGCAATCCCATTTTCAAAGAGGAGATTGCTTCGTTCCTCGCAATGACTTTACGATTTCTTTGCGCCTTCCTTTGCGAACTTCGCGGCTTTGCGTCTATCCCGGAATTAAACTTCGTAACAAAAAGCCCGTACCGGAATACCGGCACGGACTTTCTGGGCATGTTTGTAAGGCTTATTGCTTCACGAACGTCTGTACAGTCTTCACTGAACCTTCAGTGCTTACTGTGTATGTACCTGCAGGAAGTGCAGAAACATCAAGAAGTTTTGTGTTGCCGTTGATAGCAGTTTCGGTCATCACTACGCGACCTGCAGCATCCATTATTTTGATTGCTGTAACTGTAGCGTTTGCATTCCATGCGATGGTTACAACGTCTGTAGCCGGGTTCGGTGAAATTGCAATTGATCCCGCTGCAACTGCATTGGAAATTCCAAGACATGCATCAACGTTAATTGAAGCTGAATCGGAATTTACACAACCGTTGATGTCGGTATACGTGTAAGTAATGGTGTGCGTTCCGATGCCTGCAGCAGAAGGGCTGAAGGTGTTGCCCGTTACGCCGGTGCCTGAGTAAATACCACCAGCAGGATTTCCACTGGTAAGTGCCATTGAATCATCAGCAAGGCAAACGGTGCTGAACGAGCCCAGTGTTACTACCGGAGCTAAGTTCACTGTAACCATTACGGTTGATGAATCAACGCAGCCGTTTGCATTGGTTGCAACTGCGGTATAGGTTGTGGAGCCTGCCAGAGAAACCGAAACAGACGTGCCGGTCTGGTTGCCCGGATTCCAAACGTAGGTATTCGAGGTATCGGCAGCCGACAATGTTGATGTTCCGCTAACGCAGAGTGCAGAAGGATTTGCGCTAAGGCTAACCGACGGAAGTGCGTTTACAGTAACCGCAATGGTGCTCGAAGCACCTGACAGGGAGCATGAACTGTTTACTCCGACAACGGTAATCGTAAATGTGCCTGCCGCCATTGAAGTAACGGTAATCATGTTGCTGTTCTGTCCGCTGAGGAAATTCAGGCCGGCATCAACTGTCCATGTGTAGAAATCAGAGTTCGGATCTGATGGAGTAGAGAATGAAAGTGTATCCTGCCCGTTAGCACACATGGTCATAGACGCACCGGTAATGTTGGTTGCTAAAGGAGTTGGATCGTTCCATGAAACAATAACCTGTCCATCGCCCAACCAGATACCAGCGTTGGTTATGCCGTTGATTACGCCACCTGTGTACGACGCTCCGCCGCCACCGCCGCCGCCGCCGCCTTCATCGCCACCTGCTGGCTGTACTACGTGAACAGCACGCTGCGCGCCGACTCCATCTTCTGGTCCCAGCGCAGCGTGCT
>DATHKF010000452.1:0-3261 GCA_035489505.1 Bacteroidia bacterium
TTAAGCGGTTGAGCGATCTGGGGTTGTTCATTGCCGGGGGCTTAAGCCCCCGGCAATGAACACAGTGAGTTTGCCAAACGGTTTCAACCGTTTTCTATTCCAGCGACATTGAATTAAATTATTTCAAACTGAGCCACTACCAAATCTTATAATGAAACCACTTGTCATCCCGAACGGAGCCGAGGGGTGAGGGACGAGTCGGAAACACATCGTCTCCGGAAATCTCGTAATGAAACCACTTGTCATCCCGAGCGGAGCCGAGGGAAGACAAAGCCGCGTAGTCCGAGCCTATCGAAGCCAAAGTGTCCCACAAAAAAAGAGCGCCCTTCCGAACGCTCTCCAATTTTTAAATCTTGAATCTTTGAATCTTGAATAGCTTATTCAGCTACTTCCACCATCTTAAACGGAATATTAATAATCGCCTGGTAATCTTCTCCCGCCTCCAACATGTCTTCGTCATCCTGCTCATAATACCAGTTGATCACAATCGCTGATCCGCCTTTATGAATGGCTTCCAGTTTCTTGAAAACATCCAGGATACATTTCGATGAACTTGTGTTGAAATATTCCAGCTGGATGTTCACGTTCGTGTTCGATTGTGGCTTCTGCGCATATTTCTCCAAATGCTCTACCAAAGGCTTGTAGAATTCAATTGAGTTTTCGGGAATTGATCTCCCACGGATCTCGAGATTTCCGCTTGCCATGTCAAAGCTGATTGTTGGCGTCTTTGGTGTTCCTTCAATTACGATGCGTTCCATAGTTATTGCTTATGGTAGTGTGTGTGTTATTGTGCTATTTTAATATTCAGACTGAAAAAAGAATACGTGTCATCAACCGGCATGAAATGGTAATTCAGTTTCTGACCTGTCTTGCGTGCGATATCAATCATACCAAGACCTCCGCCTCCTTTATCTGACATTTCCCCGTTATTCAAAACCGCTTTGTAATAATCTTTCAGCTCTTCTTTGGTGAGCTTGTTGATTTCATCCAAACGGTTTTTCAGGTGATCAACATTCTGGGTGAGAATGTAGTTCCCTGTAATAATGTTGTACTGGTTGTCCAGCTTGCCGATCATGAAAATTGCTGAGCGGATAATTTCTCCTTCGATCGTAGATGCATTCCCATTGAGAGAACGTGGAATTTCATCCATGTGATGATACAGGTTCTGGAGACATTCCACCAGTACGTTGTAAACCTTCTTCTTGATCTTGGGTTCTTCCTGCATCGTGTCGAGTTTCGACTCCATGATCTGCAGTATAGAGGTCAGCAATTCAGACGTAATATCGCCTTTGAATGAGAGCATAATGTTGTTACGCTCCATTTTATCATAAAAGTCGTAAATGTCGACCATCATAACCTTAAAGGCTTAATTTGCTGTTGATTTGAACAAATATAACGGGATTTTGGGAATACCAAACCTTTTTCTGGGGTAAGGCCGGATTCCCGGGGATTGTCTATTAACCGATTGGCCCATCAACTAATCGTTAATCGGCCAATCGGCTAATCGATTTTACTGCATACTGAACTCGAAAGTATTCCCTTCGATCGTGATTGTACCGCGGTTGTCGCAGGTGCCTGTACCGAAATCAATCGTGCGCTCGGTCAGTCCCTGCGGTGTAAGTACCACCGTTCCTTTAGTGATCCAGGTGCAGCTCATGTCCCTGACAATAGGGGTAGTAACTGTTGCTGTGAACGTTTTTCCGTTACGGTCGGTACCGCTGTTGGTTCCGGTAATCTCGATCACCTGGTTGTCTGATGAGTTCTGGCTGCCCGAAGTCCATGTCACGGTTTTGTCAGTGTTCCAGAGAATGTCCCATGGAGTTGAACCGGCTTTCGAACAGTGACCGTCAAGGATGATCTGGCGGAACTGGTTAGCGCTGGTTCGTGTAATGCTGCATGTTCCTTCGAAGTGAATAGCGCCTACGTGGAAGCTGTCGAGCGTAACGGTCATTACGCAACCAACGCTGTCCCATGAACGGTCGAATTCAACAAGCATACGTCCTGAACGTACTTTTCCGTCAACCGGATCAGTACAGCCTGTGCCGTAATCCAAAGTCATGGTCAACGGGAACTGGTTCGGAGTGCTTACACTGATATTCGGGCAAGTCACTGTAACGTTGCTGTTGAATGGAACGCGGTGTACGCCCGGCTCATCGATCGCAATTTTGTTCACCGTTGGTAAAACGCGCATGAATTCACCTTCGCAAAGACTGTTGTCAGTAGCGGAAGTTGTTTCAGTGTCGGCGACGTCATCTTTTTTGCAGCCTACATAGATGGTGGATGCTGCAAATATCAATGCAACAGAGAGTGCGATTCGTTTCATGGAGTGAGGTTTGATTTTTGACAATTAGGACGCTAGCGAGGCCCTTTGGGTTTAACAAAGATAGAAATTTTGCGAAATCAGCCTGACCACCGGGAGTGTGGGTAAGGGTTCCGGGTTTGCTGGTTTCGGGTTAGTTCGGTGCAAACCGAAACCCGGAACTCTTTTAAACCCGAATACCGACTACTAATACGTCATCAACCTGCTGAAAGTTATCTTTCCACCCATCAAAAGCTTCTTCAAGCCGCGCAGCCTGTTCCGCAAGTGGTTGCGGTTCCATGTCAATCAAAAGCTCAAGCAGGCGTTTTACCATGAATTTCTTGCCTTTTGCCCCGCCAAACTGGTCCGCGAAACCGTCGGAGAACATATAAAGCATGTCGCCGGGCTCAAGCATAACTTTATGTAAGGTGAAGATGGTTTCCTTCTGGTACAGGTTTCCGCCGATCGGGAAGCGGTCGCTGTCGATCTTGCTCAACACGCCTTTGCGGATCAGAATGAGTGGGCGCAGGGCACCGGCAAAAAGCATTTCGCGCGAACCTTCGGTGAATACGCCGATGGAAATGTCCATGCCGTCGCGTGTATGGTCTTCATCGTGGTGACCTTGTTTCAACGCAACCATCACGCCCGCATTCAAACGGTTCAGGATTTCATCCGGAGATGTAATTCCTTTTTCAAGCACAATCTGGTTCAAGAGGTTGTGACCAATTACACTCATCAGCGCGCCCGGAACACCGTGGCCCGTACAATCGGCGCAGACCATTATTTTCCGTCCGTCTTTTTCTGCAAACCAGTAAAAGTCTCCGCTTACAATGTCTTTCGGACGGTAGAAAATAAAGCTCTCCGGGAAATGACGGTAAATGAAATCCAGTTCGGGAAGGATCGCGTACTGGATCCGTTTGGCGTATTGAATACTTGCGGTGATGTCGGCATTCTTCTGCGCG
>DATHKF010000453.1:0-10030 GCA_035489505.1 Bacteroidia bacterium
GTTAATAGATCGGTGAACGCCCTGAAGATTGGGGATACTTTAAAGGGTTATTACGTAAAGACTTGATGTGCGCTTCTTCTGCGGCTATTCCTTCCCTGCTCAGGAAATAATGAAGGATAAGCAGGAGCGCAATGTAGCACGACATAAACGGAATTTTGAAACGCACGAGCGCACCGAAGTTCGATGTCGACAAGCCCACCATCACCGAAAAGAATAATGTGTAACAAAGCAGGAAGGTGAGAATGGGATAGTCGCCGAGTATCCTGAAAAATCGTCGGGGATTCGCCAGCAATTTGAAGCACAGAAAAAACACGGTGAGCAGGTACACCAGGTTTTCAATGCCGGATGCAACCATCACCACGTTGCGCGCTTCCCACACGTATGGACGGAACAGACCTACGGCCATGGCGGCAGGAACTTTCGTGAGCATACCGGAAAAAGTGGGTTCAAAATCGCCAATGTCGAACGAACTGCCTTTGTAATAATCCTGCTTCAGATCTTTCTGCGTTACCGACGCCGTTTCCATCATTTTGTTGATCGAGAATTTTCCCATCTGGCTTCCAAGGAGTGATAAGACCCCGTATCCCAATCCAATCGAAAGCAGAAGTACAAGCGGCACGAGTGTGATTCGGATAAACCGGGAATGAATTTTTTTCATCCGGCTCGATCCTACCCAGATAATCGCTCCGGGAAACAGCGAGTAGAGAATGTATGGTTTCACCGAAAGCAGGATATACAGCGTCACTGCCATGATCGCCATTCCTCCATAGGAACGTTTGCTGTGCATGAAGGCAGCGTCCAGCCCCACAATAAACCAGCAGACGGCGGAAAACGTAATCGTGTCTTTCAGAATTCCGGAGCCCCAGAATAACACGGAAGGAATGAACAACATACCGATGGCCAGGCGGCGTTCGAGGCCCGGAAAATAACGGCAAAGCAGGAGGAAAAATTTCCATGCTCCGAAAAATGAGATCCACGAAAGCAAAATGCTCGTAACGAGGTAACTTTTGAATGAAACGAAAACGAGAGGAGAAATAAGCTTAGCTACGAAGAACGTTTGCTCATCGAAGTACATGTACGGCCAGGGAAAACCGGTTTCGCGGTCGAAGGTGAGATAACCCATGAGTGAAGGTTTCGAGGTAATTACATCGACGTAATTGCCCAGGTCTTTCATCCCAAGATTTACAAGGCTCCGCGAAGTTTCATAATACGAAACCGTATCGCCGCCATTGTAGTAGTAAATGTAGATCAGGCAAAAAACAACGGAGCTGATTACTTTGGCGAGTACGCCCCATCCGAAATACCGGTAGAGCGGGTTTGTTTTGATCTTCACAATCTGTCGACCGAAAGTTATCCCGAAAATCACGAAACAATAAATGCACAGCATCACCCACTCGAACGGGTGTATGGATTTGATGTAGGATAAATTTTCGAGTTCGAACATGAATCAGGAATGGTGGTATTTTTCTCCTTTGAGGATAGTGAATGCACGATACACCTGCTCCGTAAAGAATAATCTCACCATCTGGTGCGTAAACGTCATGGAAGATAGGGAAATCTTCGCTGCGGCAGCTTTGTATACTTCGTCTGAAAAACCAAACGGGCCACCGACCACGAACACCACTGATTTTACCCCGGAACTCATCTGCTGCTGCATCCATCCGGCGAATTTTTCGGAGGTAAAAGCAGTTCCCTGTTCATCGAGCAGAACCAGTTTTTCGCCCGGCTGAAGTTTGCCCAGCAGGTACGCTCCTTCAGCGCTTTTCTGCTGCTGTTCGTTGCGGCCTGTTAATCCCGGAACTACCAGTTCAACCATTTCGAACGTGCAGTAATGCTTCAGTCGCTTTTCGAATACACTTATCCCCTCTTTCGCCCAGGAATCCGAGGTTTTGCCGACTGTTAAAAGTCTGATTTTCATGCGGAATTTTGCTGTTTCTAACCACAGAGGTCACAGGGGACTTTCACAAAGGGTTCACATAGCTGCTGTGACCTGTTGTTAAACTCAGTGCCACTCAGTGAAAATAACTCAGTGGACTCTGTGGTTTATTGAATCACCCGTCTTGTGTACAACATGTGCATCAAAAATACCGCTTATTTGTTGTGGATAGATGGGAATGGTTATTTTTGACCATGTACACAGGAGCTGTACGTGACCGACGTTTGGCGCGATAGTTGTTGTACACTGGTAAATATCCAATTTTTAGTCATGAAAAAGGTGATAACTGTCCTGCTGTTTCTTCTGCCATTTGCGGCTTTCGCTGATACTGCAGATGATGTAGCTGCAGCCATCCGGACAGGTAACGCAAGCGAAGTTTCGAAGTACTTTGCAGACAACGTAGACCTGAAAGTACTTGAACAGGAAAGCATTTACAGCAAGGCGCAGGCCGAATTGATCCTGAAGGATTTCTTCGACAAGCATCCTGTAAAAGCATTTACCATTGTACACAAAAGTGTTCCCAAAAATGATTCCCAGTTTGCTATTGGCACACTGGAAACCACGAACGGAAACTACCGCGTTCATTACCTCATGAAAACCAGCATGGGTAAAACCAACGTCACGCAGTTCCGCATCGAGAACTCGGATGAGGAGTAACACCGGCTATCAGCCCGGAGTCATTGACGTGGAATTTGTAGTGAGGTTCGTTCAGGACGCACTCCTCGAAGATGTCGGCCCGGGTGATCACACTTCCCTAAGTACCATACCCGCAGATCGTATTCAAACGGCTAAACTCCTCGTGAAGGATGATGGCGTTATTGCCGGTATTGAGTTGGCGAAAATCATATTTTCCGAAGTCGATCCGAAATTGAAAGTCAGTGCTGAACTGACCGATGGTGATCTTGTTGCGCATGGCGATGTGGCTTTCATTGTTACAGGACCTGCGCAATCCATCACCATTGCCGAACGGCTTGTGCTCAACTGCATGCAACGCATGAGCGGTATTGCCACAACCACCTGGAAAATGGTCAAACTCGTGAGCGATCTTCCGGTGAAAATTGTAGACACGCGCAAAACAACTCCGCTCTTCCGGTACTTTGAAAAATGGGCCGTGCGGATCGGTGGCGGGCACAATCACCGCTACGCATTGTACGACATGATCCTGATCAAAGACAATCACGTGGATTATGCCGGAGGAACAACAAAAGCCATTGATGCTGCACGTGCATACCGCGAGGAAAAAAAACTCGATCTGAAAATTGAAATTGAGGTCCGCAACTTCGATGAACTCCAACAGGTGCTCGATCATGGCGGCGTTGACCGCATCATGCTCGATAATTTTTCAACGAAAGATCTTGCACAGGCTGTGGCAATCATTGGCGGCCGTTACATTTCAGAAGCTTCCGGGGGAATTACATTGGAAACTGTTCGTGCGTATGCAGAAACAGGTGTGAATGAAATTTCGGTCGGCGCATTAACGCACAGCATCCGTAGTCTTGATCTGAGTCTAAAGGCCGTGAAGCAATGATCAGAAAAATACTTCGCAAACTCATTCGACTACCGCTCGTCAGAAACCTGGCTCACGTTTCCCGCAAAGTAACGTTACCGGGTTTTGAAGGGCATTCGCTGTTCGAAGTATTTGCATTCTTTTTTCGCGGCATTTTCAAAGGCGGAATTCAATCGCGCGCTTCGGCCATGGCGTTCAGTTTTTTCCTCGCCGTTTTTCCTTCGATCATTTTCCTGTTCACGCTTATTCCGTACGTGCCCATCGATAATTTCCAGGACCAGCTTTTCATCATCATCAAAGATCTGCTCCCGCAGAATATGTTTCTCTCGCTGCAGGATACAATTCTGGAAATCACGCACCGTCAGAACGGCGGACTTTTATCGTTCGGATTTCTCGCTGCCCTGTATTTTTCCAAAAACGGACTCGTGGCGATGATGAACGGATTCAATACATCCATTCACGTAAGAGAAACGCGCGCAGTCTGGAAACAACAACTTATTGCAGCCGCATTGGTGGTTAGTCTTTCGATCGTGATGCTTGCCGGGCTCGCCCTGATCGTGGGTTCAGAATACCTGTTGGCGCGCATGGTTCAGAAAGAGAATTTTGAAGTATTCTGGATCAAGCTCGGAAAATGGAGCATCCTCGGTGCACTGTTCCTGGTGATCATCGCCGCATTCTATCGTTTTGGCCCTGCAAGAAGACGGCACCGCATATTTATCAGTCCGGGAGTATGGCTGGCCGCACTCCTCACCATTTCCACTTCCCTGCTCTTCTCCTGGTACGTGAATAATTTCGGAAACTATAACTCGCTTTACGGTTCACTGGGAACGATCATGGTGGTTTTACTGTGGATCTATTTCAACTGCACCATGCTTTTGATCGGGTTCGAACTCGATGCGGGTATTTATTCTGCACGGGAAAAACACCGTTCACTCCTCGAACAGGAAGAAGTTGAAGAGGCGATTAAGGAGGCTGCGGATGAAGAGACGGAAAAGGCGGTTCGGGACGCGTAACGGTTTCGGGTTTGAAAAAGTTTCGGGTTGAAAAAGTTTCGGGTTAGACCTGGGTCACTGTGTTTCAATGTTAGACTGTTGACAATAGAACAGCGCTGAAAAGTTTCGGGTTGAAAAAGTTTCGGGTTCCGGGTTAGTTGGATCACTGTGTTTCAATGGCAATACCGGACCTTTGAAACACAGTAGAGACGGTTGTAACCCGAAACCCGGAACTTGAAACTTTTTTAATGTGATTTTTGAGATACGGCATCATTGAAACACAGTGAAAAGAGCCCAAACCCGAAACTTTTTCAACCCCGAAACTTTAACCCTGAAGGCGGAACCTTTTCAAACCGCGAAGGTGTATATTTGCCCTACAAGATACCATCCTATGCGTTTTCTCCTTTCCGCTTGTCTCGCGCTATGTTTCTTCACTGAAATTTCTGCGCAGTATTCCGATATTCCTTACCGCTCGAGGAACAATGCCCAGTATTGGAAAAACCGTCCGCCGTTTCTTGGTTACTGGCAGCAGGATGTTTATTACAAACTGAAAGCAAACGTGGACGATGCTACCGACATCATTGACGGAACGGAAGAACTGATCTACTGGAACAATTCTCCCGATACGCTATACTACGTTTATTTTCACCTCTACCAGAATGCGTTTCAGCCGGGGTCATACACTGAAGACCTGCATAAGGAAAATCATTTCCCGGTGAAGTTTGGTAAATACGAATCGCAGGGACTGGGTACGACCGTGGATAATATTCTTGTCGACGGGCAACCCGCGAACATGGAAATGGATAATTCCGTGATGAAGGTCTGGCTGACAAAACCGTTGCGCCCGGGTTTTGCGACGAAAATATCCATGAACTTCAAAACGTATTTCGATAACGGCGGAAGTATCCGTCGCCGGATGAAAATGTACAGCACGTTTGGCAACAAACATTACGACGGTGTGCACTGGTACCCGCGTATTGCAGTGTACGACCGGAAATTCGGTTGGGAAACTGATCAGCATCTCACGCGTGAATTCTATGGCGACTACGGCGTGTTTGACGTGGAAATTACATTGCCGAACAATTACATCATGGACGCTACAGGCGTGATGACGAATGAGCAGGAAATGCTGCCTGCTGATCTCCGGCAGAAACTCGACATCGCCAACTTTGCCAAAAAACCGTGGGAGTCGGCGCCTTCCGTAATTATACCGAAAGACGGCACAACCAAAACCTGGAAATTCCATGCCGAGAACGTACACGATTTTGCCTGGACTGCCGATCCAACGTACCGCATTGGAGAAGTTTCCTGGAACGGTATACGATGTATTGCACTGTGCGCCGAACAGCACTGTTCCGGGTGGCAGGATGCCGCTGCATTTACCGCGAAAGTAATTGAAGTGTATTCCACGGATTTCGGAATGTACGCATACCCGAAAATGATCGTTGCTGATGCGCGCGACGGCATGGAATATCCAATGCTTACACTCGATGGTGGCCGTGCACCGGATTACTACGATCTCATTGCGCACGAAGTAGGACACAACTGGTTTTTCGGAATGGTCGGAAGCAACGAAACCTATCGTGCGTTGCTTGATGAAGGCTTCACGCAGTTTCTCACGGCCTGGTCGTATGAAAAAATCAAAGGGCCGGAAAAAGTACGCCTGGAATACCGCAACGATTATGCCGAGCGTTTCCGCGAACCGGAAGAAGTGCGTATGGGCGAAGCGTACAACGGCTACATCTATCCGGCTGCCGGAGACGATGAAACGGTGATTGATAATCACTCCGATCACTTCGGCGGAGCATTGCGTCACGGTGGTGGTTACGGACAGGTGTATTCGAAAACAGCAACAATGCTGTTCAACCTGCAATACACGCTTGGTGATTCACTGTTTCTTGCCGCGATGCAGAATTATTTCAATCAATGGAAATTCTGTCACCCGTACGTAGAAGATTTCCGGAATTCGGTCATCCAGTTTACACACGTGGACCTCAACTGGTTCTTTGACGAGTGGCTCACCACTTCGCAAACGATCGATTACAAAGTAGCCTGTGTGCGCAAAGGTGATTCAACAGACACGTACGAAATTACGTTCAAACGCAAAGGAAGAATGCAGATGCCGATTGACTTTACGGTCGATGCGAAAGACGGAAAAACGTACAACTATTACATTCCGAATACCTGGTTCGAGAAAGAAACAGACGCAACTGTTTTACCGCGCTGGATTGGCTGGGACAACGTGCAAAAGAAATACACGGCTACTGTTGTAGTTCCTTCGGGAATCGAGAATGTGCGGATTGATACCACGCAACGTCTCGCGGATGTAAACCTGCTCAACAACAGCAAAAAAATGCCGGTTACACTCGGGTTCGATTCGAAGATCTACAATCCGCCCACGTGGAAAAGATACCGCATGCTGGCACGCCCCGATTTCTGGTACAACTCCTACGACGGAGTGAAAGCCGGAGTTTATCTCGGCGGAAATTACATGAACGGGTTTCACCAGTTTGATCTCTGGGCACATTTCAATACCGGTGCTTTCCAGACACAATTGCCTGAAGGAACAGAGATCAACAAGTTCGACCAGTTTTCGGTTGCATTGAATTACCGCACACCGACAAATAAATTCATCCGCAATTCGGCGCTGTCATTTTCAGGACGACATCTCGATGGATTGAACCTCGCTTCCGGAACGTTTGAAGTTTCAGACCGCAAACAGAAAAACCGTTTTTGGATTCAATACAAGATGATGTACCGTGCCGATTCATCGGACCTCACGTATCTCATTCACCGGAACGAATGGCAGCCGGGTAAATTCAACAACACGATCACCTTTGGTTACGAACATCCGTACCAGTACATGAAAGGACGTGGCGTGGGGAACATCAATCTGCAATTGCGTTCATCGGCGATCGGGAGTGATTACAGCTACGCGTATTTCGCGATGAACGTGATCAACAAAAACGATCTCGGAAAGATCAACATCAACACGCGCACGTTCTTCCAGATCGGAACAGGAACAGACTGGGCCGACGAATCGATGTTGTACGCGGCAGGTGCAAACCCGGAAGCGATGATGGAAAGCAAGTACACACGTTCTGCAGGATTATTCCCGGCTGAATGGGGTGGTTACGGCACCGACATCAATCATCTTCACGCAGGTGGCGGACTTGGCCTTCGCGGTTATGCCGGATACCAGTTGCCAAACATCGATTGGTACGGCGATGTACGCAGCACGTACAAAGGCACAACCGGTTATGCATTCAACATGGAAGTTGAATTCCAGGAACTTTTCCGTTTCATTGGCCGCAAAATGCCGGTGGTCAGCAGCGTGATTGGAATTACTACGTATGCATTCGGAGATATCGGCGCGATCAATTTCAATCGTCCCGATGAACAGCTTGCGATGGGATTGATCCGCATGGATGCCGGATTAGGATGTGCTTTAACGATCAAGCGCTTCCCTCCGCTCCAGACGTGCAAACCGTTAACGATCCGTTTTGATGTTCCGTTGTTCATCAACCGCGCACCGTATAACTCGCCGGAGAATGTGGCGTTCCGATGGGTGATTGGGATTTCGAGGGCGTTCTAGAATAGACGCAAAGGCGCAGAGCCCGCAAAGGAAGACGCAAAGAAATTATACTAAAAGAAAAAACGCGGAGCTAATCTCTGCGTTTTTTCTTTGCGCGCTCTGCGCCTTTGCGTCTATTTCACCAGGGAATCCAGCACATCCGCCAGCTCTCCCGTCAATGCTCTTCTCGAATATTTCTCAATCCCCGCAGAGTTCACCTCCAGCTTTCCTTCCTTGAATTTTCCGTAAGCTTCACTCACCTGCCCGTAAAGCAATTCTTCATCTGCATAACCGGCAATGGTGCCTGCATTGGTTTCGCGGAGAATTTCCGCGGCGTCGCCATCAACGGGCCCCACAGCAAGCACGGGACGTTTGGCCGACATGTATTCAAAAAATTTTCCGGTGAGAATTCCCTTTGCGGTGCGCGTATTGTTCAACACAAGCAACAACAACCGCGATTGCTGCTGCACTTTCATTACATCATGATGCGGCAGGTATGGAACAAGATTCAACGTATCACCGAGTCCGAAACTGCGCACCGACTCAACAACCGATCCGTCTACTTTCCCAACCAGTTTGATCTCGAGTTCATTTTTGAATACCGGGTTCGTGTCAGATAAACGCTTCAACACTTTCCACAGCACTTCCGGGTTGCGCGCATGCGACATGGTACCGATATGTGCGATGGAAAATTTCGAATCCGGTTTTACTTCACCTTTGAACACATCGCTTTCATCGTACCCGTTGGCAATCACTTTGAACTTTGATGTGTCCGCAGAAGAATTATTTTTCTTCATCATCTCCACAAATTCTTCGTTCATGGTTTTGCCTACGGACAGCACCGTGTTTGCTTCTTCCAGCACACTTTTCTCGAGGCGACGGTGTTTGCGGTCTGCCCATCCCGACAATTTCAGGTCATCGTAGAAATCGATGTTCGTCCACGGATCACGAAAGTCGGCGAGCCAGGGAATTCCTGTTTTGCGGTGCAGTCCACGCGCGATCAGGTGCATGCTGTGCGGTGGTCCGGAAGAAACGATAGCATCCACCGGATTTTTTGCAATCCACTCCGACAAAAATTGCACGGAAGGTTTGATCCAGAATTTGCGGGGATCGGGGATGAAAAAATTTCCACGCAGCCACACGGAAAACGATTGTGAAATGCTGGCTTTCTTTTTATCGGAATGAAAAGAAGGATTGATCTTTTCGGTTTTCCTGACACCGGCAAATTTCCGGTAGAGGTTGTACGGTTCCCAGATTTCGGTTTTGATCACCTCTACTCCTTCCGGAATATCGCGAAGCAATGATTCATCTTCGCCGGGATTTTCCGGATTGGAAGGAGTATACACTACAGGTTCCCAACCGAAATCGCGCAGGTACTTCACAAATTTGAGCCAGCGCTGTACACCCGCACCGCCACTGGGTGGCCAGTAGTACGTAATAATCAGGACTTTTTTCGAAGGGCGCTGATCTGTCATTCCGCCACGAAAATAGGTAAATACTTGCGGCGTTTTTGAGCTGATTCATTCCCGGAACCTTTTGATAATCGACCTTTTTTTTTGCAAATCCAAAAATTATAAGCGCTGTTTTACGCCTTCGGCGTCCCGCCACAGATTCGCAGATGACGCAGATTACGCAGATTGAAAAAATTAAAATCTAATTCTAAAAATCTGCGTTATCTGCGAATCTGTGGTAAGTGGGCCAAAGGCCCGGGCTAAGAATTTAAAGCTCCCAATTCGGATACTTTACCAACAGCAGTGATTATTTATCCGCGTAATTGGTTTAATCCGCTGCCCCATTAAACCAGGACTTTGCGGAATTTTAACATCTTAATAGGCTTGATTTCACTAAATTGCCTTCAAATTGCCTTGGCATACAGGACCCGCCGATCCGCTGAACGTTTCGGACCTTACCAAACAATTGCTTTACTATTAAAACCGATTGCGGTATTTCGAACTGATTAAAAAATCAAGATGAAAAAACTCTTACTTCTTCTGGTGTGCTCATGCGCCATTTCTTTATCA
>DATHKF010000454.1:0-2499 GCA_035489505.1 Bacteroidia bacterium
GTGCGACCATTTGTTTCCGTTGTCTTCGGATCGCATCGCATACGAATTATCACTTGAAGCGAGTAAAGTATGTTTACGTGTTTCGAATATGTCGCAAACGGAATGTTGTGTGATACACTTTTTCCATTTTAGTCCGTCGTCATCCGAATAGGCGAGACCATAACGTCCCGCCAACCACATGCGGTTGTTGTGATCAATCATAAATGCATGCATGTAGTCATCGAACCAACCGTAATCACCGCTGGCCAGCAACGTTACTCCCATCATGTTAAGTTCGTAGGGAAATTTACGATAGGACGATTCAGGCCAATTGCCTGCGATTTCCTGTTGGGCTTTCACGCGCGCAGGGAACAGCGCGTAGATCATGAATAACAGTACCGTACATTTGAATTGCATAGTATAACTCGGGTTCAGCGGTTTCCTGTGAAAATACAGATAACACCTGAACCTTACGTGATAATACCCAGTTTTTGGAGTGTCACGTTTTCATCTTCATGCGCAATAAACAGGATGATTTTCAATTCAGGGCTTTTCTGCACGAGATAAGAACCGTCGTATTCAATCACCCGGTCGCCGGTTTTTGCGAATGTGGAGCCCCAGTGGACTTTGACCATACTGAATTCTGTGCTGACGGGAGATTCTTCCAATGAGATCAGTTTGGAAGTGGCTTTTGCTTTCCGGTAAAAGGATTTCATCGACGCCGCGAAAAGATAGCGTGTAACAAAATTGTTCCTGCGAAAAAAGGTACCTGTTGGTCCTGCAAGTACGATGTACTTGTCGTACAGTTTTGCGATCGCCGAAAAATTCAATTCTGCGACGTATTTTTCATACTGCTCAAAAAGCGTTCTGATTTCTTCGGTAGCTGGTTGAGTGATCATTGTGAACAGGTTTAAATGGATGAATTTTTAAACGTATTTCACAAAGACTAAGCCACGGTGGTTTTAGCGGTTTTATATTCCAGTATCCAATAGTACGGCAGGGCGGTGAAGACAATGTCCGTTGCTTTGCCATCGAGCAATTTTCTGATTCCGGCTTCCGTCGGAAAATTCTTCAGGACTTTACATTTCGTGCCATTGTCGAGCGAACGAAGCTGGTACGTATTTCCTTTTTCATCGGTTTCCGAAATGGGAAGGTTGTTGCCTTCCACGTAGAGATTATCAATAAACACCACTGTTCCTCCCGGAACCACGCGGCTGTTGATGGTGTCGATAAAATGCGCGAGATCGTCGAGGAGAATATGACTCCAGATGAAACCGCCGAATAAACTCTCATGTTGCGTGGTATCCGTTGTGCTGTAAAAGTCGAAATTCCGGAAGGTAACCGGCGCGGGCGAATACGTTCTCGTTTGGGCAACTTCAATCATGGCGTCGTTGATGTCCGTAGCGAGAATTGTATTTGCCGTTTGCGAAATTTGCCCGGTCCAGTAACCGGTGCCGCAGGCAATTTCCAACACATTTTTTCCTTGAAATATTTTTCGAAAAATATCGGATGCTGCAAGCAGGTCCGCTTGCCTGTCGGGACGCGCATAGAGCTTATCGTACTCCTTTGCCCGGTCCTTGTAGTATTGTACCAGTTTTGGGTCGGCTTTCACTTCCATTTCAAAATGCAGATGTTCCCCCGGCAGCGGCTTGCTGTTGTGCCCTTCGGGATGAAGAGAATATTGAAATATATTATTTGCTTCCCTCGCGAGAATATTCGCTGACGATTTTTCAAAATTCTCAGCGGATTTGAACGACAGCATCATGATATTTTCAGTCTCGCCTGGAAATCTCTTTTGCTTGTTAAGCGTGTGATTGAAGATGAGCCGATTCTTAACAGTCCATTCTAATCCCGAGGATTTTGAAACTAATGTTACTCCTTTCATCAAACCGGCCTCATGATGTTCCAGTTCGGCAATTATCCCGTTTCCTGTAACGGCCCAGCAATCATGTATCTCTATTGAATTCTTTGCGGTCATCGATGATCGGATCAGGTAATTTTATTTTCGTCGTTTACTAAGATAGTGATGCCAAAGAAAATAGGTAGCGAGCGAACGAAA
Organism: Bacteroidia bacterium; assembly: GCA_035489505.1. Classification (GTDB taxonomy): domain Bacteria; phylum Bacteroidota; class Bacteroidia; order Palsa-965; family Palsa-965. The sequence goes on from DATHKF010000454.1 coordinate 2,039, forward strand.
CGGTTTCCATTTTTCGGATAACCGTAGAATTTCTTCCCGGATTTGTGCACGCGTTAACTCACGGACCGTATTTACAACGGCAATATCACCGATCGGAAAAATATCTTTCGACTGCAGGCAAAACATCTGGTAGATATCGGTCGTCCATTCGCCAATGCCTTTGATACTGATCAGTTGTTTCCTGACTTCATCGTGGGGAAGATGTCCCAGTGTTTCAAGATCAATTTGCTTTTCCAAAATCGCTGTCGACAACGCACGAAGATATTTCGCTTTCTGCCGGCTGATCTGGCAGGTGAGCATTTCTGCATCGGTGAGTTTCAGAATTTCCTTGGGCGAAAATGCAGGCAGGTAATTGTCCAGCTTGATAAAATGCGCCTGCGCCGAAGCTAAACTCACCTGCTGTTCGAGAATGATCTTCGACAGCGAAATAAAATCGGGTGGCCTTGACCAGTTAGGTGGCG
>DATHKF010000455.1:0-5034 GCA_035489505.1 Bacteroidia bacterium
GCAAAACACCGCGCACGTACGACACGCTCAACGCTGAGTACCAGTATCACGACAACGTTTTCGCATACCGATCATTGCGTGAAAATCCATCGTGGAAATCGCTCGGCACCGCGGATGATTCGTACTACTCAACGTTCTATACCACGCATTCAAGCGGAAACATCGGCAAGTTTGCGGATGTTGAAGACAGCATTGCAAGCGGCGGCGTTGCGTCCGCAACATCACTGCTCGCTTCAATAACACCGTCCGGGCAATATGAAGTCAATCGCAAAGCGCTGTTGGAAGTGTATCTGCAATCATGGGCAATCGACAGCATGAACCTGGATTCGACGCAACAAGCAATCCTGCTTGCCATAGTGAACCAAGGAACGCTCGTGGGCGGTACAACCGTGTTTGACGCGCGCAACATGCTCAAACTGGAAGTGCATGATAGCAGCACTGTGCGGATTCAGAATCCAAATTCTTTCACATCAACACCGAACGCAGCTTCGCCAGTGTACCCCAATCCGAATAACGGGCAATTCTCCATCGACATCGCGACGACTGAAAATGTACCGGCGGTATTTGAACTGTATGATCTGACCGGACGCCTGGTTGGCTCGTGGCAGTTCGTCGGCGGTCAGGGCAAGTACACTTTTGACGCATCGTTCGTTCCCTCCGGCACATACATTTATAGAGTGCGTATGGAAGGAGAAATGCTGAAATCCGATCGTCTGGTTATCATCAAAGAATAATCAGTAAAGAGCAACTGTAACCGACCTGCCTCTTCATACCTTCAATGACGGGGCAGGTTTCTTATCTTTGATACAGTGAGGTTGACCATCGCAATAATCTTGATTGCTTTCTCAGTGCCTGTAAAGGCACAGGTCAATCTTGTAATGAATCCAGGGTTTGAATCATTTGATACGTGTCCTTACACACAGGACCAAGTGAGTTTCGCCTCTCCATGGAATGGCTTATTCACACCCGAACTATACAATTTGTGTGCAACCCCAATGACCGTTTCTGTTCCGTCGAATTGGACCGGATATCAAAGTGCTCATACAGGAAATGGATATGCAGGGCTTACGGCTTACGCTTATTACTACAATGGTTCAAACGTTAATGGCAGAGAATACATCCGTGGGCAACTGTACGACACGCTCAAACCTGGCCGCCGTTATTGTATTGAGTTCTACGCTTCGCTGTCAGATAGTTCATTCTGGGCGGTCAACAGGTTGGGGCTTTATATTTCTCAAAGTCCTGTACCCGACGACGCACAAGGAGATACCATAAGTGTGATTCCTCAGATTGAATTTAATTCTGCATCGGTTTTTACAGATACCATGAATTGGATAAGAATATCAGGAGAATTCATAGCCACGGGAGGAGAAGGATTTATCGCCATTGGAAATTTTTATGCTGATTCCGATACTGATACAATCAGCCATCTTGGCAATTGGATTTGGGCATATTATTACATCGATGATGTCGCCGTATATGAAATCGCTCATTGTGTCGCCGGAAACAATGCAACCATCTGTTATCGCGACAGCATACAGCTAGGAATAATCCCGACGCCCAACGTTCTGTATTCCTGGTCACCGACCTACGGTTTGAGTGATCCTGCCATGGCAAATCCGATGGCATCGCCTGATACCAGCATCGTGTATACATTGACGCAGATCGAATGCGATGTCGTTTCCACATCAAGTATCACCGTGACGATCGATCGCGGATGCCATACGGCCTCTGCTATAGTGATTCCGACCATGCTGCATGGCGATCAGAATATATTTATCTCCGGACTCGAGACAAATTCCAAATTTGAATTGTACGATGATCGAGGCAGATTGATTTACTCTGCGGAAGATTACCAGAATGATTTCTGGTCGACTAACCTGGCGGCGGGCATCTACATCGCCCGATTGACCCGGCCAGATGGGGAGCAGATCGCGAAGAAGATTTGCGTTGTGCGATAATCGCACTCCAATTTTTAGCCGGACTTCCTTAAGTGCGACATTGGTTATCATCCTTCAATGACGGGGCCGGTTTCTTATCTTTGAAACAGTGAGGTTAACCATCGCAATAGTATTGATTGCTTTCTGGGCGTCTGCAAAGGCACAGGTTAATCTTGTCCCCAATCCTAGTTTTGAGATACTAGACACTTGTCCCTATAATCTGGATCAACTGCACTTTGCAAGTCCTTGGTTTAGTCCTAACGGAAATACTCCTGATCTTTTTAATGGCTGCTCAACGGTTGGGATGCCACAAAATGCCGCGGGATGGCAAATGCCGCGAACGGGCAACGGTTATGCAGGTATGGGTATATATAATTATTACTACAATGGATCAAACATAAATATGCGCGAATATATTGCGGCGCCTTTGCTGGACACCTTAAAGGCGGGAAAAAAATATTGCGTAGAATTTTACGCCTCCCGTTCCGACAGCTCTTTTTGGGCTATCAATAGACTCGGTTTGTATTTATCCGTCCCACCTATTCCTAATGATAATCAAGGCGAAACGATTAATGTTACACCACAAATTTTCTTCGATACTAATCAGATTCTCATTGACGACACTTCTTGGGTAAGAGTATCAGAAATATTTACTGCAAATGGAGGTGAACGTTATTTATACATTGGAAATTTCTATGGGGATAGCCAAACAGATACGTTAAGTCACTTGGGAATTGTAGTTTCTGCCTATTACTATATTGACGATGTTGCTATTTATGAAATCGCCGATTGCGTTGCCGGAAGTAATACCACGATTTGCTACAAGGACAGCATTCAATTGGGAACTGCGCCTACACCCGGTGTTAGCTATTTATGGCTTCCGGCTTATGGCTTAAACAATCCCAATATCTCCAATCCAACAGCTTCACCAGATACGACCATTACATACACGTTGTCGCAGATGGAGTGCGATGTTGTTTCTACTTCGGCTGTTACGGTTACGGTGGATCACGGATGCCACACGGCTTCTGCTATAGTGATTCCGACCATGCTGCATGGCGATCAGAATATATTTATTTCCGGACTTGAAAAAAATTCCAAATTTGAATTGTACGATGATCGCGGCAGATTGATTTACTCTGCGGAAGATTACCAGAATGATTTCTGGTCAACCAACCTGGCGGCGGGCATCTATATCGCCCGATTGACCCGGCCAGATGGGGAGCAGATCGCGAAGAAGATTTGCGTTGTGCGATAATTGAAACTTAAGACTGGTTTCTAAATCAGGACGCGGATTTCACACATCCTTAATCACCAGCTGCGCTGTATACCGGCTCTTCACTTTCAGCAGAATCGATTTTCCAATCGTCACCCGGTCGAGTGTAGGTTGGTCGTAATAGCGGATCGTTACAAGTTCCATCTGGTCGTTGCAGAGCACGCGGTAATGCTTGCCCAGTTCTTCGATCAATGCCGGCAGCCGTTGCGGATCGTTATCCACGCACAGCGAAAAACTGATCGCGGAGTTCTTCTGGTCAACCAGTCTCGCGGCGGGTATCTACATTGCTCGATTGACTCAGTCAAACGGAGAACTGGTTGTGAAGAAAATTTGTGTGGTTCGGTAATCTGCACCGAAAAATTAAAGTGATACATTACCCTGGTGATGGCGCTGTTTTGTCCTTCTTTTTTATCGCTATCTTAGTCTACACAACAGCGCATAAAAAAGCACCCCAGTAGTTGCTGCTCCCGGGGTGCCAGGTAGAAATCGAAAACCACACGTCTCCGACTTCAAGACCAGGCCACCAACCCAATGCATGATGACCTGGTTTTTTCTTTTATTCTTTATTCCGTAACCACGTATTTCTGCGTAGTTACTTTTTCGTCGATAACCATCCGGATGAGATACGTTCCCACCGCCAGTGGTTCATCAGAAACCGGCAACTGGTGCTGACCAGCCGCCTGTGAACCCGAATGAATTTCGCGGATGAGCCTTCCGGTTACATCCAACAATTCTGCTTTCACGTTCGATTCTTTCTCCAGCGTGTAAGCAATCGTACTGTTACCGTCGCCCGGGTTCGGATAGATGCTGAACGCCGAACCGGTTGAAGGATCATTGATGCCCACACCCGCTGCATTGATGTTGATGTCATCGATGAAGAGGTTGTTACCTGTTTCATCTGCCGGTGAGGTGAATTCGAATTTGAAACGGACATTCGGTGCTGCACAATTCGAAGGAAGAGGAATCGTGATCGTCGCCCAGTCGTTGGCAACCGGTACATAGAAATTCGGAGTGAATCCTCCCGTAACGAGTTGCGACCCCGATTTGGTCCAGCGTAAAATCCAGTTCTGACCGCAATCGATCGAAGTATATACTTTCAGCGATTGCGTGTTCCAATCAGCAGCCGTCGCACCGGTTGCGTACGCGTACTTGAATTCGAACTGCAGGTTGGTCAGGTAACTCAGGTAGTACGACGGTGTAACGAATTCATCCACATCGCCACGAATGGTGTTGTTGTGGTTGTTCAGGAACACCGAAGCTGATCCCGTAGCTCCTGTCCATGTGTTGCGCTGGAAGTAGCTGGCGTTGCCATACCGGTTATTCGAAACGTAGCCGAGGTAAAATGCATTCGGGTCCTCGAAACTTTCAGTGTATTGCGCATTCAATACGGCGTAATCTGAGCTCACGATGATTACCTGGCCTTTAGAGATGCTGTCTGTACCCTGCGCATTCGATACCACGAGTTTTACATCGTATGATCCAACGGTGTTGAATGTAAACTGCGGGTTCTGCTGTGTTGAACTGAAGTTTGCAGGCCCGGTAACTGTCCAGTTCCATGTGGTTGGTGTTCCGTTCCATGTTTTATCATTCAACGTAACAACAGTGCCCTCACAAACCATTCTCCGGTTCGGATGAAAATCTGCTTTCGGTGCGCACGTAACAGGATTGCCGAGACAACCTGTGGCCGCGAGATTGCCCGGCTGCCAGAGTTTGTAGCGTTCAGCTGTCGTGCTGTTCAAGGAGTACCACATTTGCGCGCGTTGTCCGTACGTGAACATTTTTGAACAGTATGCATACTCCATATAGTTCTGTACGTTT
>DATHKF010000456.1:0-5072 GCA_035489505.1 Bacteroidia bacterium
CCTCGGCGCTTCGTTTGTTGCCATTGGCATTTTTGCTTCGTCGCTCACCGATAACCAGATCATTTCGTTCATTCTCGCACTCGTGCTCTGTTTCGTGTGCTACATCGGCTTTGAAGAATTGAGCTCGCTCTCCTTCTTCGGTAAAGCCGATACCGTTGTTCAGTCTTTAGGAATCAATGAGCATTACAATTCCATCAGTCGGGGCGTAGTCGATACACGCGATGTGGTGTATTTCGTCTCATTCAATACAATATTTATTCTGCTCACACGAACCGTACTCGAAAGCAGAAAGTGGTAATCATGGAAAAGAAACGAAACCGGAAACAGAATCTTACCGCACTTGGCCTGGCCATAGTGGGGATCATTCTGTTCAACGTGCTTTCGCAGTACCTGTTTTTTCGTTTCGATCTTACCGCTGAAAAACGATACACACTTGCAGAGAGCACCGTGGAAATGCTCGACTCACTCGATGACGTGATCTACTTTGAAGTGTATCTCGAAGGCGATTTCCCGCAAGGCGCCGGCGATTTCAAACGTCTCCGCGATGAGACCCGCATCATGCTGGATGAATTCCGCGTGTGGAGCGGCGACAACGTACAATACGAATTTGTTGACCCGGGCGAAAACGATGACGAGAAAGAGCGGAAGAAATTTCAGCGCCAGCTTGCAGAAAAAGGACTGATCCCTCACCCGGAAAGTTTTGTGGACGATAACGGAACAGAAGTCACACAACTTCTTTTCCCATGGGCTGTTGCCCGTTACCACGGACGCGAAGTGGCTGTGCCGCTTCTTGGCTCTGCTACACTTTCGCCCAACGAACAGGTGCTGAATCACGCAGTGGAAGGCCTCGAATACGAATTGTCGAATGCGATCCGCAAACTGCTCATGGTGATCAAACCGCGTATTGCTATTACGCAAGGACACGGTGAAGCAGATACCATTTACGTAAACGACCTGGTTAAAGGACTGCGCGAGTATTACGAGGTTTCATTTGTTCCGTTCACCGGCATGTTGAATACATTCCGCGACACGGTACAGAATGCCACGCAGATCCGCAACAAGTTTGAGGCGATCGTGATGATCGGGCCCGACTCTGCTTTCACCACAAATGAATTGTTCATCCTCGACCAGTTCATCATGTACGGTGGCAAAGCATTGTTTCTCGTTGATCCCGTTTACGCCAGCATTGATAGTTTGTCGATCACCGGGCGGACCATGGCCTTGCCGAAACACCTCGGTTTACAAAATGAACCCGGGCTTGAACAGGTACTCTACAGTTACGGCGCAGGATTAAAATCGGAGCTGATCGAAGATCTGTATTGCGCGCAGGTAGCGATTCCGGTGGGTAGCGGATCGCAAACGCAATTCATGCCGGCACCGTGGATTTATTCGCCAACGATTCTGCCGCAGGAAAAACATCCGATTGTGCGTAATCTCGACCGCATCAAGTTCGATTTCGTAAGTACGATCGACACAATCAGTACCAGTGCGCCCATCCGGAAAGAAGTACTCATCCGTTCTTCCGACAAGTCCACCATTTTCCGTACACCCAATGAAGTGATTCTCATGTACGCCACGATGGAACGTGATCCGCGTTCGTTCAATAAGCCGTACCAGAACGTTGCTGTATTGCTGGAAGGAGCATTCCATTCGTATTTCAAACAGAAAGTTCTTCCGGATGAAATCGTCAACAGCAAAGAGATCGGGTACCAGAAAACAGGAAAGCCCACCAAGATCATTGTGATTGCCGATGCAGACGTGGCCAGGAATCCTGTTTACCAGGGACAAGCCCTTCCGCTTGGCCTCGACCGCATGAACCGCATGAACCGCTCGTTCTATGCCAACAAAACATTGCTCATCAATTGCGTCAATTATTTGCTCGACGACAAAGGATTGCTTTCCGTACGTTCACGCGTGGTCACTTTGCGCCTGCTCGATCGCGGAAAAATCAAAGAGGAACGTCTGAAGTGGCAAATGATCAATACACTCGGCCCGATCGCAGGCATTGTCTTGTTTGGATTATTCCGGATGTGGTCGCGGAAAAGAAAATACGGCGCTCCGGCTGGAGATACTATCAAACGCGGTCCGCTCGACATGATGCAGCATTTCATGAACGTGGTTGCCGGGTTTATCGCTTACCTCGTTACTTCCGATTGGATCATTGCAGTCGTAGTCGCGGTCTTGCTGGGAATTTATTTCCTGCTGGCCAACAAAGGATTATTCCAAAGAAAAAAGGGCCAGTAATAACGGTTCAAACTGGGAGTAGTGTCTCAGCTTGAGGAGTTGATATTTTGACACGGCGACACGGCGCTAAAAAAAGCACGAAACCCGTTCTAAGCCCAGGCGCTCACGGCGCGCTACCGTTATCTCGCCGTGAGCGCCTGGGCTTAGAATAAGAAATGACGTAAAAATGCGCCGTGCCGCCGTGTCAAAAAGCAAAGTGAGACACTGCCAAACCGGAAATAATAATTCACTACCGAAAACCATTCACGAACCTGTTCCTGCCAGATAAGTCAAAACTATCGCCACCAGGCAGAATACATGTGAAAATTCAATACGGATGACGATCTTTACCGGCATACAACTCCCCTGTCAATAGCTTAAACCGATTATGAAACGAAATGGACTAATCCTGATTGCTGTTCTTGCGCTTGCCGCAGTTACCGTATTCCTCGTGATGAACACCGGAAAAGGAACAGTGAGCAAAGAATTGCGCGACTTTGCATTTACAGACACGGCTTCGGTAGACAAAATTTTTCTGGCAGACAAAACGCTCAAACAGGTAACGCTGACGAAAAATCCGGACGGCACCTGGACGGTCAATGGACAATACAAAGCCCGTCCTGACGCGGTGACCATGTTGCTTCGCACCATTCACGACATCAGCGTACGCGAACCCGTTGGCGCCAAAGCGAAAGAAAATATTGTCAAATCGCTCATCACCGGTTCCATCAAATGCGAAGTATACGCCAATGGAGAATTGCAACGCCTGTATTATGTGGGTTCAGAAACACCTGACCAGTTAGGAACATACATGCTGCTGGCCGATCCTTCGAGCGGTGAAAATTCTTCCGAGCCGTTTGTGATGGAGATCAAAGGATTTAACGGCTACCTCACCACGCGTTATTCTCCCGATGTGCGTGAGTGGCGCGATAAAACTGCATTTGCGTTTCATGTGCCCGACATTCGTTCGGTGAAAGTAGAACACACCGGTGAGCCGGAAAATTCTTTCATCGTGAAACAATCGCCGAACATGCAGTATGGACTGCAATCGATCACCGGAAAACCATTGCCTTTCGACACGATAAACGTGCGGCAGTTTCTTTCGTATTTCATCCGCATGGGCTTCGTGAATTTTATCAATGATTTTCCAAAGAAAGATTCCGTTCTTGCTTCGCCACCGGCACACGTGATCACCGTTCAGGATGCAGCCGGCAAAAACAGTGTCGTGAAATTGTACATGAAAGAAGGCGACGGCGTGCTTCCGCAGGACTCCGCCAACCCGAATGCACCACAATACGATGTCGACAATATGTTCGCCCTCGTGAACGACGGAAAAGACTTTGTGGTGGTGCAATATTTCGTGTTTGGGAAGATCCTTCAGACCCCGGAATATTTCACACGGCAGCGACAAGCGCAAACGCCGAATTAATAATTTGATCCTTAGTTGATTACCCGATTCCCCTCCTATTTTCATTGTTAAAAAGCAGTTGATAACTCCGATTTTATCAACAGGTCAAGGGGTTCAAAAGGGGTATTTTTGTAAGTCAAGATAAACAGCAACGACTTATGAAATTCATTGTATCCAGCTCCACCTTATTGAAGCAACTCCAGGTTTTGAACGGCGTGTTAAACACCAGCAACACATTGCCCATCCTGGATAATTTTCTTTTTGAAATTGAAAAAGGAACGCTTACTATTTCTGCTTCCGACCTGGAGACAACCATCACCACTCACCTCACTGTTGAATCGAAAGATTCCGGGAATGTGGCGGTTCCGGCACGACTGCTGATTGATACGCTGAAAACATTTCCTGAACAACCGCTTACGTTCAGCATCGACAAAAAGCGCCTTGCGATTGAGATCTCTTCCGATTACGGAAAATATAAAATCACCGGTCAGAACGGCGATGAATTCCCGAAAGCTCCTTCGGTTGACAATGGTCAATCGATTGAAATGGATGGAACTGTTCTTTCACGCGCTGTTGCAAAAACACTTTTCGCTGCAGGCAATGATGAACTTCGCCCGGTAATGTCCGGCGTGTTTGTACAGTTCGCTACTGACGGAACAACGTTCGTAGCAACGGATGCACACAAACTCGTTCGTTACCGTCGTGCCGATGTGAAAGCAACAGGCGCTGCGTCATTCATTCTTCCGCGTAAACCATTGAACCTGCTCAAAAATATTCTGAGCACCGGTGAAGGTGTTGTACGTGTGGAATACAACGCAACCAATGCGCGTTTCAGCTGGGGAATTGCACCGGACGGGTCCATCGGATCAACTTTGATCTGCCGACTGATCGACGGAAAATACCCGAATTACGACGCGGTTATTCCGAAAAACAATCCGAACAAACTCACGATCGATACCACAGCGCTTCTCGGTTCTATCCGCCGCGTGTCCATCTTCGCAAACAAAACCACTCACCAGGTGCGTTTGAAGATCGCGGGAAGCGAATTGAATATTTCCGCTGAAGATCTTGATTTCTCCAATGAAGCTGCAGAACGTTTGACTTGTTCTTACGCAGGCGATGATATGGAAATCGGTTTCAATTCGCGTTTCCTCGTGGAGATGCTTACCAACATCGACAGCACCGAAGCAACGATTGAAATGTCGGCGCCAAACCGCGCAGGTATTCTTCTTCCTTCCCAGAAAGCGGGAGATGCAGAAGACACGCTGATGCTGGTGATGCCGGTGATGCTGAACAATTAATTAGAAGTCATCTCAAAAACGCCTTGAGAGTATAATTACGCAAGCGATCTGCACAAATGCGAGATAATTCTCATGGCGGATTTCGTATCGTGTAGCGCATCGTCGGAAGTTCTGAATCCATGCGAATAATCGTTCAACTC
>DATHKF010000457.1:0-3056 GCA_035489505.1 Bacteroidia bacterium
GTGTTGAAGAGGAAAAGGCCCTGCAAATCATTGACCGGATTCAGGAGTCGGTTAGTCACTGGAGAAGTATTGCAAAGGGAGTTGGTCTTTCAAGAACCGAACAGGATAGAATGGCCAAGGCGTTTGAATAGTAAAATCAAAGGATCTGCTTCGAAAAAGCCACATTTTTCATCACTAACACACTCCTGTTCGTATCCGGTGCTGCAACCATCTTGCATTGAGCGGCAATTTGACCTAAATTTCATGTAAACCAAAAAACACACCCATGCTACAAGACTTCTTTTCTCACGCTCCCTGGTTGCAGATCATTGTTGCAGGCGTTGCTTACTTCGCTCTCGGCGCAATCTGGTACGCGCCACCTGTTTTCGGAAAATACTGGGCAGCTCAGCACAAAGTTGAGATGACGGAAGAATCGAAGAAGAAAGTTCCTATCCTTTTCGGATCAACATTCCTGTTGGGAATGGTGATGGCAATGGGCATGGGACTTGCGCTTCACGTGATGCAGGCTCCCGGCACGTGTATAAACGGAATCAAAACAGGATTGTTTATCGGCGGCTTTTTCTGCGCGCTTCCTATTGGGATCAACTACCTGTATACCGGCAAACCATTTCCGCTATGGATAATTGATTCAGGTTATCACGTGATCGGATTGACGCTGATGGGGATTATTCTTTCCGTCTGGCATTAGAAGGAGTAGGCGAGTATGTAAAAAGTAGGCGAGTAGGCAGTCGCACTAACCTGACTGCCTACTTGCCTACTTTTTTACTCCCTACTTAGCTACTCCCTACTGAACAACTACAGTTCTCACACTCACCGTATGCGCGTTGAAATATCCTAACGCCTCATTATCAAAATTACTTTCCGGATTTGCAGGAGCCGCAGTGCCGTTGTTGGCTGTTTGTTCCATGCTGAAAAAGTACAGGTAAACTGCCGGATCAATGCACTGAAATTCCACGCGCACAGTATCGCCGGATTGCAATTCCGTTTCGAAATTCAGCAAGGGCTGTCCGTTCACGAGTCCGTCGGAAAACGCATCGTCATAAATGAAAGCGCCTATGCGTTCGTTGTTCAGGTACTCGATGCAGCGGTAGTGATCACCGGTTCCGGAAGGATCCTGCCATTGAGGAATAATGTAAAACGGAGACGCGCCAAACGAACTTTCCACGACCACGAGCGAATCGAGTGGAATAGCTACGGGCATCCGGCTGTGGGCCGTATAGGTTTTATTTTCTGCCGTAACGCGGACTGTATACGTTCTTCCGGGTACACCCTGCATCGTGGAAGTGCTATACACTCCCGGACTTGTTTCAGTCAGCGTATCGATGTTTCCTGCATCGTCGTTCATCACCACAAACGCACCGCTTACTGCAGGAAAAACATTCGGATCACTGAAGTTGACGGTCTTGGTTACGGTTACAGTATACGGACCGGGCTGATCGGCAATGTTCGCCTCGATAACAACGGCCGCGTCTTTGTCGTTCAGTTCAATATCAATGACCTGCTGGCAGGACGTGGCCAACACTGTTGCGGCAAGAACGGAAAAGAAGAAAATATTTTTCATGGTAATCAGAATCTGAAATTGTAAGTGACCGAAGGAATGATCTTGAAAAGTGAAATGCGGACAGCTTCCGTTTTGTTCGGATCAGTTTCACTTTCGCGGAAGGTAATGGCGTACGCATTTTCACGGGCGTACACGTTGTAGATCGAGAAGTTCCAGCTCGATTCAAATTTCTCCGTCTTTTTAACCTGCCAGGTTGCGCCAATGTCCATACGATGATAGGCAGGCATGCGGTAACCGTTGCGCTCTGTATACAGAAACTGAACCTGGTTGTCGACGTAATATTTTCCGCTCGGGAATGTAACTGCGTTGCCGGTGTTATACACCCACGTTGCAGCCAGCGACCATTTCTTTCCAAGATCGTACATCAGTACAATGGAAATGTCGTGCGTGCGGTCCTGGCGAACAGGATACCAGCTTCCTTCATTGATATTTTCGACGCGGCGCTCACTGCGCGAAAGCGTGTAGCTTATCCAACCAGTGAACTTGCCCGTTCTTTTCTTGATAAAAAGTTCGAGTCCGTATGCGCGGCCTTCACCGAATACAAGTTCGCCTTCCACCAGTTCATTTCCCTGTGTATTGGCGCCGTTCTTGTAGTCGATCTGGTTCTGCATCGCCTTGTAATAAATTTCAGCGCTGAACTCAATGCTATTGTCCATGAAATTCCGGAAATATCCGGCTGAAACCTGGTCAGCAATTTCCGGTTTGATCGTGAGGCTGTTCATGATCCAGAGATCAGTCGGACTGGACGCCGTGGAATTGGAAAGCAAATGCAGGTTCTGTGAATTCCGTGCATAAGCGACTTTCACCGAGCTGTATTCATTGAGGATGTACGCTGCAGAGATGCGCGGCTCCACGGTGTAATAGGTTTTGGCAACTTCCATCGCGTTGAACGAACTGGTGTCGGTTACATGTCCATCGGCATCAAACGAAAAGTAATCTCCTTCGCCAAGCACCTGGAATGCTCCGACACGAACGCCGTAATTTATTTTCAAGTGGTCCGAAGCCGACCATTCATCCGCAAAGTAAACGGCGCTCTCCAGCCCAAATCGATCCTGGAGTGTGATCGGGTTGATCGCTGTTCCCTCGGAAGCAGTGATCTGTCCGGGTGTAACGGTGTGATAAATGCTGTTGAATCCAAAACGCAGGCTGTGTTGCGGGTTCGGAAAAAACTGGAATTCGTGTTTGAGGTTGTAGTCGCGGATCTTGGACGTGATGGCAAAATCGGCACTCGGTGAAGTGATCGAAATTTTATAATCGTAATTGGAGAAGATCACCGAAGTGTTTGTAAAGAGCCGGTCATTCCAGATGTGGTTCCAGCGCACCGTGCCTGTTGCATTGCCCCATTCAATCCCGAACGCGTTCGCAATCCCGATCTTGTCGCGGCCAAAATACCCGGATGCGTAAATCCTGTTCTTCGCGTTGAGCTGGTAATTGAATTTGGCATTGAGGTCGTAAAAAAACAACTGGCTTCCATTGATCGTGGAGTCCGGAGAAA
>DATHKF010000458.1:0-2441 GCA_035489505.1 Bacteroidia bacterium
CTGTACGGATAAATCGTTTTTCGTTCCAGCCCCACCCAATTGGCCATGCCGGTAACTTTCAGTTTGTGCGATACCTGCAGGATCGAACGCGAATCAGTCAGGTACTTGTATTCCAAAGTATCTGTGCAGAGGATGACACCACTCGAACCGGCCAGAAAATTTCTCCGGATCAATTGTCCATTCGCATCGTATTCGTACGTGTATGATCCCTTCAGCGTACCGTAGTTTACGTTCGTGGCAACAATAACGCGGCCTTTTCCGTCATACATCCGCGTTCCGTTTACCACGAAAGCACTGTCCGGCGATTTGGAACTGTACCGCCAGCTGCCTAACCACCCGGAACGATTGTAACGGAACATTATTGAATCGTATTTCCAGCTGTTGCGTGGATCCACCCGCAGGACAAGCGCCACATTGGAGCCGGATATATAACGGATTGCCGTTTTTGTCAATGCAACAGTATCCTTCGGACGATGAACCGCATAATTAATCAGTCTGCCTTCTGCGTCCCAGGAGAAATTCTGGTCCTCAATACCAAAGACACCTTCTGTGGTTTTTGATTCGGTCTTCAGCTCAATGGTTTTGTGCAAAGAATTACTCTTCGGTTCTGCATTAAGAATATCCATGGATGCAGAATCCGGGAGGAATTTGTTAAACGGATATACCGGAGAAGGCAACATCTGATCGAACGTGGCGGCGTATTTAAAAAAAATGGAAGTGTCACTCTGCGCATGAACGCCGGAACCGATGAGCATAAACAGCGCACAGGCCATGTGGAATTTCAGAAGAGAGCGGTTCACTGATCGCATAGGAGCAATTAATAAAATTCGTGTTTAACGTACACTCTTCCGGCACCGGGAGCTTTCTCCAGCATCACCCGGGTTTCACCGGTTATGCGTTCCATCATCTGATGCACCTCAATAAATTCCACCAATGCATCGGTTTTGTCGAGCTGGTACGTGAGTGTTGTTTTGATATAGCAATTGGCGAAACGGGCCATCCGCTGATCATACGCTTCTTCTGTTTCCTCTTCGCCCATCTCAAGCTCAAACGGAGAAGTGAATTCGACACGTGCGGGCCTGCCCTGTGCATCGTATTGTACAACAGTTTCGCCCAGGAGCGTGCCATTCAGCAAAGTAATTTTACGTCGTACTTCTCTTCCGTCGGTGTCATACTCAAAAGCGATTGTACATGCTCCGTACATATCACGGATGTAATTAAATTTTTCTTCCGGAAAAAGTGTGTAAGAAAGATGGCGACCAGTTCCTTTCTCCGTCACCAGTTTATCCATTAACAAGCGTATAGATCCACCACCGATCGCCCAATGCTCCATCGTTTCCGTATTTCCCGATTGCGACCAGGCAAAACTGTCGATCATTTCCACAACATTCCCTGCTGAAACACAATTGACACGTACCAGTTTTTTCTCCATGTTGTACAGGTAAACGTACCTGTACATATCGATCTTTTTAGTCGCGATCTGTCCATCGGCATTGTACGTGTATGTTTCCTTTGAAATAAATGTTTTGCTCTGCGTTCCGTTTTTCCGGACAACAGAATTCCGTGTCATTTCAATCAGCTGATCAGCGGAATTGTACTTGAACGACATGCTATCGCCGTGAATGGACCATTTTCCCGGTTTGTTTTTTACCGGATCGCAGTTGAGCGTAACGTACGATTTCATTTTACCCGAAGGTGTATACGTCCAATTGCGAACTGCGCTATCGCCGGGTTCCATATAGACAACAGACGTAGACTCGACTTGTCCGGACCGCGTGTAGGATGTGTAATATTGATCTGGCATTGCACGTGCAGTGTCGCCGGGCACGTTGTAAAAAAAAGCCCGCCTGATCTTGTTCTTTTCGAACAAGCTATCTGCGGTTTCGAAATAAATATTTTCTTCGGGCAAATAATGATTCAACGGGAAAATGAGCTCATCCAGCGTCGCATGAGATTTCATGAGCGCATGCTGAAATTCCTCCTCGGTAGGTTCTTTCCACCCGGGAGGCGGTGGCAAGGTCTGCGCTTGTGCAATGAAGCAAAACAGCAGAACCGGAAATATCAGGTTACACCGCAACATCGTATTCGCGTAACGCATTATTCAATGAAGTTTTCAGATCGGTACTTGCTTTTCGCTGACCAATGATCAGTGCGCACGGCACACTGAAATCGCCGGCAGCAAATTTTTTCGAATAGCTTCCGGGAATCACAACGGAACGTGGAGGAACAAATCCTTTGTATTCAACCGGTTTTTCCCCGGTAACGTCAATGATCTTTGTTGAGCCGGTCAATACCACATTCGCGCCAAGCACCGCTTCTTTTCCAACGCGACAACCTTCCACCACAATGCAACGTGATCCGATAAACGCTCCGTCTTCGATAATCACAGGAGCCGCCTGCACCGGTTCCAGCACGCCACCGATTCCAACGCCACCGCTGAG
>DATHKF010000459.1:0-2746 GCA_035489505.1 Bacteroidia bacterium
TTTCGATTGAAGACGTGGCCTGGTTTATTTCCGAAGAGAAACATGTTTCACTGGTCACGAAAGACAATCACAAACACCTGCTGGATGTTACGCTGGAACAACTCGACGAGCAGCTCGATCCTCAGAAATTCATTCGTGCAAACCGGCAATTCATCATCAGCGACAGTTGCGTGAAGTCGATGGAAAATGGTTTCAATGGAAAATTGCATTTAACGATCGCTCCGCAGCCGGAGGAACAGGTGACGGTGAGCCGGGAGAAAGCGGGAGAGTTCAGGAAGTGGTTGGGGAAGTAGAGAAGTAGGCAAGTAAAAGAAGTAGGCAAGTAGGCAGTCCGGATCGTCACTGCGAGGCACGAAGCAGTCCCATCTTCTCCGAAGGGGTCCTTTGGACGAAGCTGGGATTGTTTCGCTCCGCAATGACCGGTCGCCTCCCACTTGCCTACTCGCCTACTTCTTTTACTAATAATACTCCACCTGCATCTTCACAATATCAATCCCCAACTCAATATGCCTGCGATTAATATACGCGTAGCTCATCGTTGATTTTCCATCGTAGAGATAAGAAAACTCGTCCTTCAGCACTGTATTTTTAAAACGGCGCACCGATTCAATCCGTCCCAGTGAATCGTATTTGAACTGCGTGATCTCGTCTAACTGATCACCTGCGTTGGAACTGTACGTATACATCGACATTCTTCCGAGATCATCGTACTCGTATGCAATCGAGATACGGATCCCTCCTGCGGCATACGCCTCACGACTGTCAATCAGCCGACCCTGCTTGTCGAGCACCAGCATGGTTTCCTTGTAGATTTTTCCTTCGTCGTTCAGGCAGAGTTTTTTGATCTGCGTCGAAGAATATATTTCGTAGCGAAAATCTTCCTGCGAAATAACGGTCTGCACGCCCAGTTTGAAATCGCGGTGCGAAATACCGGTATTGGTTTCACGGCAATGAATCTGTGTGCTGATGTATCCCTGTTCGTTGTACGTGTAGTACCAGGTGTGGAAATAAGCTCCGTCGCACAAGCGTCGGGTGGAAACCCGTGAAAGCGAATCGTAGTACGTGTAAATAAACGTGGTGTCGTACGCGTATTCGTATTTGTACTCGGTCCACTCGCTTTTGATTTTTCTTCCCCTGCGGTACACGGCACCGTGCTCAATGGCTTTAGCTTCCATTCCACGAATGCGTGTTCTCCAGTAGAAACGAACACGGCCCGACAAATCGAATTCGTAAAATTCGCGCAAACCTTTGTCGTCAATAATTCTTCCGTCGGGTTTGTACTGGAATGCGCTGGTGATGGTGTGAATCTTCAGTTTCTGCACACTGTCGGCGTTGAAACGCAGCGGCACACCAAACGGATCATCAGTCACGGGAATGAGCAGCTGCGCGTTCAGCGCAAACGGACATTGAAGCAAAAGCAACACGAGAAAAATTTTCACGTTCACAACAACCATCACACAACAACTGTTCCTTTTTCTCATACACCGGGATTCGCCGGTACCAGCTGTGCAATAATTTCTTCAACTTTAAAAACCGGGAGATGACAGGTGTTATTTTCGCACACGTAAACCGGCGTTTGTCCTTCCAGTATTCTGTTCTGAAGAACCGGCACAGTAGAATGACCGGTACTTCCTGCAAAGATTTCATTTGGAAGGTAGTGCTTCCGTAGTGCGGCTGCGGTTTTATCAACAGCTTTACCAACAATAACCACTTCTCTCGACGGATACAGCCGATGCAAGGCAAGAATGAGCCAATTCGAGTAACCCGGGCCGTAACTGAGCATCTCGTCTTCAACAGATTTTAACATTTCAGCTGATTTGTCGAGCCATTGCGGGTTCCCGAAATATTTTCCGAGATAAAAGAGGTTACGCGCCATCGCAGAATTGGAGGCGGGTATCACGTTATCCGAAACTTCGTGCTTTCGCGCGATCAGCTTAGGATCGTCGGAAGAAGTAAAGTACAGCAACGGAGACGCTTCATCGTAAAATTTATCGAGCACAACCGTACACAACTCTTTTGCTTTCAAAAGCCATTGCTCGTCGAAATCCGTTTGATACAACGCGATGTACGCATCAATCACAAACGCGTAGTCCTCCAGGAATCCGTTAACCGTACTTACTCCGTTTTTGTACGTGTGCCAAAGCGTTCCATCGGGCTTCGTCATTTTCTCCGCGATGAATTTTGCGTTTTTCTTCGCCGCGAGAAGGTACTCCGCGTCTTCCGTAATTTTCCACGCGTCGACATATCCGTGCAACATGAGCGCGTTCCAGGAAGTAAGAATTTTATCGTCGAGGCCCGGACGTACACGCCGGCTGCGCTCCGACAGCAAAAGCTGTTTCGCTTTCACCACTTTTTCACGAAGCGCCTTAATCGTCATTCCGTGTTTCGTTGCAACAGCACTCAACGATTCGCGCATGAGCGGGATGTAATTTTCTTCTTCCCAGTAACCAATGCTGTTGACGCTGTACAGATCAGCGAACCACGTAAAATCTTCACGAAGAATATTTTCGAGTTCTTCCTTTTTCCAGACGTAAAATTTCCCTTCTTCTCCTTCCGAATCTGCATCCAATGCTGAGTAAAACGCGCCTTCCGGCGAGGTCATCTCACGACTTGTCCATTCCAACGTTTCACGCACCACATCGAGATACAGTTCTTTCTTCGTGAGATCGTATGCTTCGCTGTACAACGAAACCAGCTGGCCATTGTCGTACATCATTTTCTCAAAATGCGGAACCTTCCAGAGCAT
>DATHKF010000460.1:0-4641 GCA_035489505.1 Bacteroidia bacterium
GTCTGTAATGCCGCTACCATGTGGACCTCCGTTCTGAGAATTAATTAGATTGTATTAATCGAGCCATCGTCCCGCCTGGTTGCGGCGCGATGTACGCGTTTGCCTTGCATTTACGTCCGTTTGTTTCACCCAGTTGCGGACCAGGAACACGGCAGCGCCCACAAGCAACGCAGCCCACAACCATCCCCACATACCTTGCGCATCACCATCTGCAGAAAGTGTTGCGAGCACAATGATCGCAATGGAGGTAATCCCGAGTGCAATCCACTTGGAAGTCCGGTTCTCTTCCCGCTTCAGATGTATAGCGAGCGAAAGCCGCTGCACCTGGTTTACCAACCGGATCAACCCGTTTTTATCCTTTGTGATAAAATCAATCGCTCCACCTTTCATCGCCGCAGTAGCCACATCAATATTTCCTTGTCCCGCCAGGAAAATCACTTTTGTTTTTGGACGGATCGATTTCACTTTGCGTAAAACATCCAGGCCATTCATCCGGCTTCCTTCATCCTCTCCCGATAAACTGTAATCGAGAATTAATATATCCGGGTTTACGTTGTGATAATGCCTGAAACATTGTTCACCGGAATCAAATGTCACCACGCGGCTGTCGGGAATTTTTTTCAGGTAAACCTCAATGGCATTCCGGTACATCCGGTCATCCTCCACCACAGCAATCCGAACTCCTTCCTCCTGCTTTGCATGCTGACGGGTTGCATCAATCCTGCTATGTGTTCGCACCATCGATTCCATGATGACTCCTTTCTGGTTGTACAAAATTACCGGGACTGCTTATTATAAAACCGGATTTTCGGTGAACGTTCTCACTTCAGGCCTGAACCCGCTTCTTTCAGATGCGAAAGGTTATGTGGAAAAAATTCCCCGTTTTTGCAATTTCTTCGACTAAAACAGAACTTTTGGGGCAGAAATAAGTATAACCGAGGAACCAGGATGCTGCACACACAGCATTAAACACCAGTGCAACACATAAGCTGTGTACACAATTGTATCCCAATGACTAACGGAACACCCGGTTAGTCCTGAAAGTGTGAAAAGCGCAATGCATTTTCACACCCTGGCCAAGGAGGAACTGATTATGAAAACCGGCCCTTATTCAAAATCACTCCCAAATATTCCATTGGAATCATGTCTTTATTGCACCCGGAAGAATCTTCCTGTTCGTGAAACCTGTTTCGGTATTGCAGCATATATTCGCGCCGTCAATTTCTCTGTGTCAATAACCCGTGTAATTTCGTGCAGCCCATGAAACGTTTTGCACTCATACGATGGTTCCGTAATATTTCTATTGCGAAGAAACTATACTTCAGCATGGGGATCATGGGGATTCTCATTGTCCTCGAGTTAGTGACACTTGGTTTTGCAATCAATACACTTTCTGCTGTGCGCGCATTTGTTGCTGGAGAAGGACTGTGGTCCAAAGCGCAGAAAGATGCCATTTATCATCTCGAACGTTACGGGCATACACGCAACCCCGTAGACTTTCTGCAGTTCCAGCAGTTCATGAAAGTTCCGCATGGCGATTACAAAGCGCGGGTTGAACTTCAAAAACCCGATCCAAATCTCCAGATCGTTTATGATGGACTTATCGAAGGACGCAATCACCAGGATGATGTGGAAGGCATGGCCTGGCTGTTCCGGAACTTTCAGCAAATCAGGTACATTTCAAAAGCCACACAGGTCTGGAATGAGGCCGACAGCATGCGCATGCATCTCATTCCGATCAGTGTAAAACTCTACCAGGAAATTAATTCGCCGGAACCTTCGCAGGATAAGATCAACATCATCCTTCACGAAATCAATCCGATCAATTACCAGTTGACACGGCTCGAAGATGAATTCTCATTTACGCTCGGGGAAGGTTCGCGGTGGCTGGAGAACCTGATTATGAAAATTTTATTTTCTCTCGCGTTAACGGTTGAGATCAGCGGTATGTTACTGACTATTTCGGTTACGCGAAGAATGCAGAAAGGACTGAACGAGATTATTACCGTGTCCGATAAAATTGCGGAAGGGGATCTCACTGCGCGTGCAAAAGTATTTTCAAGTGATGAGATCGGAACGCTCGCGAAGTCGTTCAACCGGATGACTGGTGAATTGCAACAGAATATCACGGCGCTGAAGGAATCGCAAAATCTTTTAAGGACCAGCGAAAAACGGATGAGCCTGCTGGTGCATAACATCAAAGATTATGCGATTATCATGCTTGATCCCGACGGAAAAATCGTGAGCTGGAATGAAGGTGCAGCGGGAATCAGCGGATACCACGCCGGCGAAATTCTTGGGCAACATGTCTCTGCCTTTTACGCCGATGCCGGTATTGAATCCGGTGAGCCCGATGAAAATCTCGTCATTGCAAAATCAAGTGGCGAGTTTCACACGGAAGGTTGGAGGAAACGGAAAGACGGTACTTTGTTCTGGGCGCATGTGTCGACCACTGCATTGTACGATGAAGAAGGGCAGATGCGCGGTTTTGTAAAAATCACGCGCGATATTACGGAGCAGAAAAAAGCAGAAACCGCACTGAAGCAAAACCGCGCTCAGCTCGCGATGTCGCAGCAACTCGCGCACATCGGAAGCTGGGAGCTTGATCTCGACAACAAAACATTGAACTGGTCGGATGAGCTGTATCACGTTTACGGACAAACTCCCGGATCGGAAGAAGTGAAGTTTGAACGGATGTTCCTCCTCACGCATCCCGCCGATCGTGAGTTTGTGATGAACACAATACTCGACGCCATTTCGCACCAGAAGTCTTTTGATTTCCGCAGGAGAATTGTTCGTCCCGATGCTTCGGTACGCATCCTGCACTCGCTCGGCGAAGTTATTTTTAATGAAGCAGGCCGTGCTGTAAAAATGATCGGTGCCGACCAGGACATTACCGACCGGATCCACGAAGAGGAAATGGAAAAGCTGGCAATGGCGGCAACAAAATCGTTTAACTCCGTAATCATTGCCAACAGCGAAGGAAAAATTGAATGGGTGAATGAGGGTTTTACAAAACTTACCGGTTACACTTTTGAAGACATTCAAAATACGCATGGAGAATTGCTGCGTCGCGGAGGGCTTACCGGCTTATCGCGCGAGATGCAGGATTACCAGAAATTGCTGAACGACAATAAACCGGTTGTATACGAAAGTAAAAACTACGCCAAAGACGGTTCAGAATACTGGGTGATCACCACGCTTACGCCGGTGATCGGGCCCGATGGAAAAGTGGAAAAAATTATTGCCATCGATTCCGACATTTCAGAACGCAAGAAAGTAGAAGATGATCTTATCCTTTCCAACCGCATCGCAGAACATTCCCTGAAGAAAGGGAATAAAGCGTTGAACGAATTGATGCGTGCGAAAAAAGAACTGGAAGAATCGATGACGGTGAAGGAACAGTTTCTCGCGAAGATGAGTCACGAGATCCGCACGCCGATGAATGCCATTGTTGGTTTGTCGGAAATCCTCCTGGAAGGTCCGTTGGGACGCGATCAGCAGGAAAGCCTCGATGCGATCAAACTCTCTTCGCAAAACCTGCTTTCGATCATCAACGACATTCTTGATTTTTCCAAGTTAGGTTCCGGCAAGGTTGCGCTCGAAGCCATTCCGTTCAAACCGCAGGAAGTGATGGAAGGCGTATTGAGCACGGTTGGTTTTACCGCCACGCGGAAAGGGATCGAACTTTCTATTGTCACGAGCGATGACGATCTTCCGCGCTACGTATTGGGAGACAGCGTGCGCCTGCGGCAGATCCTGCTGAATCTCGTGAGTAACTCCATCAAGTTTACCGAGAATGGCAAGATCACCATTCACCAGCGTTTGATTTCCAGTGACCGTGAAAATGTGGTGATGCAGTTCGTGGTCCGCGATACAGGCATTGGAATTCCTGCCGACCGGCTCTCCACCATCTTCGACAGTTTCACACAAGCAAGCAATGAAACTTCGCGCAAGTATGGAGGCACGGGCCTTGGTCTTACCATTGTGCGACAGCTTGCCGAATTACACGGCGGTTCAGTAGAAGTAGCGAGTACACTTAACGCCGGTTCTTCTTTCACAGTCATATTGCCGTACCATCATTGCCCGGAACACCTGCTGCAGGAAGAAATTACACTCAGTCCGAAACAGGATGCGCGGTTCGACAGCATGCGGATTCTTCTTGCTGAAGACAACGAAATGAATCAGCTCCTGGCCAAACGCGTTTTCGAGAAATGGAATTTTGTTCTCGAGATTGCGGAAAACGGAAAACTGGCCATTGAGGAATTGCAGCGCAATCATTATGATCTTATCCTGATGGATATCCAGATGCCGGAAATGGATGGGTACGAAACCACGCGATACATCCGGACAAAACTGGATGAAAAAAAATCAAAGATCCCGATCATTGCGATGACCGCACACGCTATTGTGGGAGAAGCCGATAAATGTCTCGCCGTAGGCATGAACGATTACATTTCGAAACCGTTCAACCGCAATACACTTTACCAGAAAATCTGTGACTTGCTGAAGAAAACGACAACACAATTTTCCGAAGCCTCTGCTCGGGATAATGCCCGGAACAATTCGGGGAACAGCACCATTGATCTTTCCTACCTGCAGGAGCTCGCAGAAGGAAGCGAAGAATTTATGCAACGCATG
>DATHKF010000461.1:0-2578 GCA_035489505.1 Bacteroidia bacterium
CGGCGCTAAAAGAAGCACGAAACCCGTTCTAAGCCCGGGCGCTCACGGCGCGTTACCGTTATCTCGCCGTGAGCGCCCGGGCTTAGAATAAGAAAATGCCGTAAAAATGCGCTCCCGATTGCTATCGGGACCGTGTCAAAAGCAAAGTGAGACACTACCAGGCAGGCCGTGTAGCGGAGTATGATTTTTCAATTGAAGATGAGGCGTCACGTCATCAAAGAAGTTTAACCGCACCCAGACTGCCTACTTGCCTACTCCCTACTTTTTTAGTCTCCTTACTAAATTTCTCTTATCACCGCCGGTCTTTGCGTAATCTCATGATAACACAGCACCCCTCCTTCGCAGAAATAATGGATCACTAAACTTTTTCGCGTTGAGTCGGGATTCGTTACTTCTTCTCCGCCGTGCAAAAGATTCGCGTGCCAGAAAAACACGTCGCCTTTTTTGGCGTGAAAAATTTCCTTCTTCAGTTTATGTTCGCGGATCTCTTCATCAATCTTCTTCTCAAAATTTCCGTAGAGGTCATCACCCACTGTCCATGCGGTGGAAGAATGTTCGAAATCCTCACCCAAAACGTACGGAAGCTTGTGGCTTCCCGGGTAATAATGCAACGGTCCTTGTCCATCGCCAATGTCTTCAAGCGCAATCCACGCGGCAACGAGAAATCCTTTCGGCTCCGTGGTCATGTGAATGAAATCCGAATGCGTATGCTGTTCACTGCCTTTGAAAAAATTGATCGTCTGGAAAGGAGTCACAGGTTTTCCCAGCAGGAACGACAGCAGCCGTTTCATTTCCGGGTCATGCACAATCTTCCTCACGAGTTCCGATGCTTCCCAGGCATTCATGATCCGCGAATTCGTGTAATCGAAATCGAGTTTTTTCTCTCTCTTGATTTCATCGAGATCGCTGTTCACACGATCTGCCTGCGCGGTGAAAAATCCGGGAAGTATCATGTAACCGTTGTCGCTCCAGCCGGTGATCTGCTTTTGAATTTCCGCGTCAAACGTTTTCAGTTCAGGATGTGCGCCCAGTTTTTCCTTCGCATCAGCACGATCAAGCCATGGAATTTCTTCGCCCGGCAACGTAATGGATTTGTGCGAAACCGACTGAACAACGGTGCGGTCAATGCCAAACTGATCGTACAATTTCCGGTTGCGTTTCAGTTTGCTGTAGTTCCGCAAATTGTGCAAAACATGCAGCAGTTTAACCCGACGTAAAGTCGACCAGTATCGCGATAGAATTCCCATAGTTTATGCCTTGCAAAGATCGCATTATTCACCAAGACCTGATTTTCGATCGCAATTAGCTGACTATCAGCAATCCAAAATGTGAATACAATTCCTGAATTCAGCGCAAAACGCGAAAATTTTCGACTCAAAAACCCTATTTTTGCGTTGCTTAAAAAACAACCTTGTGTGTTAGGATTTTGAGCGAATGAATTGATCTTGAATCATTGAATCTTGAATAAACTATGGCACAGGTAGAACTGATCATGCCGAAAATGGGCGAAAGTGTGAGTGAAGCTACGATCATCAAGTGGCTCAAAAACGAGGGAGATAAAATTGCCCTGGACGAACCCGTTTTGGAAATTGCTACCGACAAGGTGGACTCTGAAATTCCATCTCCTTTCGAAGGCTTCCTGGCGAAGAAATTATTCAATGACGGAGATGTAGTGCAGGTTGGAAAAGCGGTTGCGCTTATTACCACCGAGGCTCCGGTTGCATCCTTCGGCTCCGCTCAGGATGACAAGGCGCCTTCTGCTCTACCTGCTGAGAAGAAGGAGACGCCAGTAACCAGCAGCAGTAACGGGGGCGATAACCAGCAAACTGCAGCTTCGATCAAAAACAGTGAAACCTCGCGTTTCTATTCTCCATTGGTAAAAAGCATCGCGAAACAGGAGGGAATTTCTGTCCAGGAACTCGAATCCATTTCCGGTAGTGGGGCACAAGGCCGCGTAACCAAAAACGATATTCTGAATTACATTCCGAACAAAGGAAAAGCGGCAACACAACCTGCTTCCAACGGAACGCAGCAAAATCAGTCGCAGGAAACGCAACCGGTTACGCAAATGAAGCGCCCGGCAGTTTCACTCATGGGCGGAGATGAGATCATGGAGATGGACCGCATGCGCAAGATCATTGCCGACAACATGGTGATGAGCAAACAGGTTGCACCTCACGTTACATCATACGTGGAAGCGGATGTAACTAACCTGGTGCAGTGGCGCGAAAAAATTAAAAAGACTTTTGAGAAACGTGAAGGAGAAAAACTCACGTTTACCCCGCTTTTCATTGAGTGCATCGTGAAAGCGATCAAAGATTTTCCGATGATCAATATTTCCGTAGATGGAACAAAGATCATCGTCCGGAAAAACATCAACATCGGAATGGCAGCAGCGCTTCCTTCCGGTAACCTGATTGTTCCGGTAATTAAAAACGCCGACCGCCTGAACCTGCTCGGCATTACCAAAGCAGTAAACGATCTTGCAAACCGTGCGCGGACGAACAAACTGTTGCCGGATGAAATCCAGGGTGGTACATACACGCTCACCAATGTAGGAACGTTCGGAAACGTGATG
>DATHKF010000462.1:0-9221 GCA_035489505.1 Bacteroidia bacterium
ACCCGATTGCACCGGTGAAAACGTGAAGCCGCAACTCGTGAAAAATTACGACGGCAAAGACATTGTACTTCCTGCCGATAAATCGCAGGTGATAAGATTTGCCGAGCACCCGGATTTGAAAACGCAGATCGGCAATACGATCATCACTACGGATGGAACAACATTGCTCGGCGCAGACAATAAATCGGGGTTAGCAGAAATCATGGATGCGGCCCATCACCTGATCACGCACCCGGAAATCAAGCACGGCACAATTCGCATCCTGTTCACACCCGATGAAGAAATTGGTCGCGGTGTGGACAACGCGGATATGGAAAAGCTGGGTGCCGATTTCGGTTACACCATGGATGGAGCCACTGCGGGCCATATTGAAGATGAAACATTTTCTGCCGACGGTGCGAAAATCACCATCCAGGGCGTAAGCACGCATCCCGGATTTGCAAAAGGCAAAATGGAAAACGCAATCAAGATTGCTTCACGCATTGTTGATCGCCTCCCGAAAGATAAATTCACCCCGGAAACAACGGAGAACAAAGAGAGCTTTCTTCACCCGACAGGAATCAACGGATCGCTGGACACGGCCAGTATCAGTTTCATCGTTCGTGCATTTTCTGAGGAAGGTTTGAAAGAGCTGGAAACGCTACTGCAGAAAACCGCCAATGAAGTGATCGGTGAATTTCCAAACTCTTCATTCAAACTGGAAATTACCGAACAGTACCGCAACATGAAAGTTGTGCTGGATAAGCATCCGCAGGTTGTGGCTTACGCGATGGAAGCGATTGAACGTGCAGGACTCAAACCTGTTCAATCGAGCATCCGTGGAGGCACAGACGGTTCGCGGCTTTCGTTCATGGGATTACCATGTCCGAATATTTTTGCAGGTGAGCATGCTTTTCATTCACGGTTGGAATGGGTGAGCAAGGAAGATATGGAACGGGCGGTAGATACGATTGTGCATCTTGTGCAAATCTGGGAAGAGCGTAGCTGAGCCTGACGAAGGGCGTCTATCTCACCACTTCAACCGGATCTTTCTTACAGGATACCGCTTCCTCCTCGGCCCATCATACTTCGACGGTTTATTATCTCTCTTCTTGTGCAACCACGGATAACGTGCTCCTGCGACGCTGCGTCCCTGGAACACATAACTGAATTCGATGGATGAAGTCAGGTACGAATCGTTGTGACTGTTGTCGCCGCGCTTGTTGCCGGGAGTAAAATTTTCTGCAAAACCCGGATCAAGGAAAGACAATTCGTCTGTGCGGTTAGCGAGTTCCGCTGAAAGTCCGGATGGTAACATCGATGGATCAACGTACCGTGAAGAAACATCATCCAGGTAATCGGTGAAGGTGGTTCTCCAGGAAAGGTCCAGGCCGATGCGGTAATTTTTATCGAACGTGAAATAGAATCCGCCCGACATCGGAATGATGGCCGCAACTTTGCTGTAACCCACATTCTCCGTTTTCAATCCACGCAGCGGAATGTATACGCCATCGTACAGCGCTTTCGGGTTGTGGTAAGCCATTCCTACACCCAGGCCAACATACGCCTTGAAATTATCCTGGTGACGGTATGAGCGCCCAAGATTGTGAATCTGGTAAAACGTGAATTGAACCTGCGTTGCGAGTTCAATGACATCGTTGCGGAAATTCAGGTTGCGTCCGTTACGTCCCGGGTTTGTTGAGAGTTTATCATCACCACTGATCCGTGACCAGCCGAGATTTGTTTTCAGCGAAAACCATGGATTGAGTTTGTAACGGAAAAATCCGTTCATGCTCAGGTGAGTTTCACTCATCTTCATGTCGGACACAAAATCGCGGCGCGAGAGTACGTTACCGCCCATATCGCCCAGGTAATTCGCGGCGCCCAATGAGAACCCGGCGTCCCAGTAATATTGGGCGTTGGCCATTGATCCGATAAATAAGGCTGCAACCAGGAATGCCTTTTTGAGGGGAGTAAAATGTAGGGTCATACGTAGAGGTTTTGACCTTTTTACGAAACTCAGGCTCAATAGGTTGCCTCTGTTGATAACTCCGGAAAGCCGTGGAAAAGGTAAGTGATGGCTGGTTTTGCCGCAAATTTGCTAATCGACGTCATTGCGAGCCTGCGAAGCAATCCCATCTTCTCCGAAGGAGTCCTTTGGACGAAGGTGGGATCGCTTCGCTCGCGATGACGGACGGATCGCACAACCATTCTGCAAAAACTCCTCGAACCGCTCGACTATTTCCAATAAAAAAGGCGCCTTATGTAAAAGCGCCTTTTGAATGAATATCGTGAGCCGGTTAGAATTTCGCCCGGACTTTACGGCGTTTGTACTTGTTACGGCCTTTGAAGATGTTGCCGTATTTCGATTTGTAGATCGAGCTTCTTCCGCGGAGAACGTAACTGTATTCTACCTGCGTAGTGATGTACGAATCATTGTGCGTGTTGTCACCGCGCTTATTGAAGTGCTGAACACCCTCCTGGTCAACATAGGTGCTGTAGCCAAAGTTGTTGCCCCAGCCCGGACCGTAGCCAGCCTGCAATCCAAATGCATCTGCTGCAGCGTGATCTGTACGGTCAGCCATAATAGCCGACATATCACTTGGCAAAAGAGACGGATCTGCATACTGTCCGCTTACATCATCGAGGTAATCAGAGAAAGTAGTTCTCCAGCACAGGTTCCAGCCGATGCGGTGACGCTTGTTGATCGTGAAGTAAAATCCTGCACTGGCAGGGATTACCAAGGTTACCTGTGTATAGCGAATACCTTCTGTGGTCAACGGACGAAGGTTTACCCATTCTCCCTGGTAAAATCCTTTCGGGTTATGGTAAACAGCTCCGACTCCAAGTCCGATGTATGCACGGAAATTGTCTTTGTAGCGGTACGTGTGACCAAGGTCATTTACCTCGTAAAAGAAGAACTGGCATTCGGCCAACGCCTCGACCAGGTTGTTCTTGAAAGTCAGGTTGCGGTAGTGGCGTGGAGGATTTGAAGAAAGACTATCTGCACCGCGAACTACTGCCCAGGTGATGCCGGCTTTCACCGAAAACATCGGGCTGATTTTGTAGCGGGCAAATCCGTTGATCGCAGTTCTTGTTTGCTGAAGTTTGAGATCGGCAATGAAATCGCGACGGGTCAATTCATCACCGCCCATTTCTCCAAGGAAATTTGCAGCGCCAAAGCCACCACCAAAATCCCAATAATATTGAGCTTTGGAGAGCAATGGTAAAGCAAGAAGCGTGGCAATAAGGACGAGTTTTCTCATGGGCTGCCTTTTTGGACTATACTTATCTACGAAAGTAACAAAAAGTTGGCCAAAAAACCAAGGTTTTCGATGTATCGGGCCATTTTTGATTTGCCCTTCGTTAGGTTCTAGGTAACGCCTCGTCAGATAGGGGATAACGCCTGCCGGCAGCAAGGATTTTTTTTGTTTGTGTTATTAACCCCGGGTTGCGATCCTTCGGATCTTACCCGGGGTTAATAACATTCGACCCCTTCAGGGTCGCGCAAATTCGCAAATCAAATGCTGGGCATTCAAGTTGCGCGACCCTGAAGGGGTCGAATGTCAATAGAACGTAGTGAGATTGACGAAAAAAATCCTTGCTGCCGGCAGGCGATTTCTGAGCCCGGTGAGGACGTTACCCTGACTTTCAGAAAGACCTAAATCAAAAAGCCATACCCAAAATGAGACCCCCTAACTCTCACATCGTAAATCGCGTACTTTTGCGTCCATGAAAACCCGTATCACCGAACTTTTCGGAATTGAATTGCCCATCATCCAGGCGGGAATGATCTGGTGCAGCGGTTGGGAACTTGCTTCTGCGGTGAGCAATGCCGGCGGACTCGGACTCATTGGTTCGGGGTCGATGTACCCCGACGTGTTGCGTGGGCACATTCAGAAATGCAAAGCGGCAACTTCGAAACCGTTCGGGGTGAATGTTCCGCTGCTGTATCCCGATATTGAACAGTTGATGAACATCATCGTTGAAGAAGGCGTGAAAATTGTGTTCACCTCGGCTGGAAATCCGAAAACGTGGACGGGATTTCTCAAGGAGCGCGGAATAAAGGTGGTGCACGTTATTGCCAACAAAAAATTTGCACAGAAATCGGAAGAAGCCGGTGTTGATGCTATTGTTGCCGAAGGTTTTGAAGCCGGCGGACACAACGGCCGTGAAGAAACCACCACGCTCGTATTGATTCCGATGATCTGCGACGCGGTGAAAATTCCGGTGATTGCAGCAGGAGGAATCGGTGACGGACGACAAATGCTTGCGGCGTTTTCATTGGGCGCAGAAGCTGTCCAGGTAGGATCGCGGTTTGTGGCTTCGAAAGAATCTTCGGGTCACGATGCATTCAAGCAGGCCGTGATCAGCAGCAACGAAGGCGATACCAAACTGACGATGAAACAACTCGTTCCGGTGCGGCTGCTCAAGAATAAATTCTTTCACGACATCGAAGAAGCAGAATTGCGCGGGGCCAGTGCTGAAGAGCAAAAACAAATTCTCGGGCGTGCGCGTGCGAAGCGTGGCATGTTCGAAGGTGATATGAACGAAGGCGAACTCGAGATCGGGCAGGTGAGTGCGATGCTGGATGATATACTTCCTGCGGGGGAAATCGTGCAGAATATGATGAGTGAATTCCTTCGCGAAAAAGAAAGAGTAACAAAACTTTAAATTCACGCCGTAAAGTCTTTGCGCATTCTTTGCGTCTTAGCGCCTTTGTGGCAGAAAGAAAAATATGATCAAGTTCGACAGATTTACCCTTGACAATGGACTCAGAGTAATCGTCCATAAAGACAATTCAACACCGCTCGCCTGTGTAAACATCCTTTACGATGTAGGCGCACGCGACGAAGATGAAAACAGAACCGGTTTCGCACATTTGTTCGAGCACCTCATGTTCGGTGGAAGTGTAAATATTCCTTCGTACGATGAACCGTTGCAGCGTGTAGGAGGAGAAAACAATGCCTTCACCTCGAACGACATCACGAATTATTACCTCACGCTTCCAGCCGAAAACCTGGAAACGGCGATGTGGCTGGAGTCCGATCGCATGCTGAGCCTCGCATTCTCTGAGAAAAGTCTTGAGGTGCAGCGCAACGTGGTGATTGAAGAATTCAAGCAGCGTTATCTCAATCAGCCGTATGGTGATGTGTGGTTGCTGGTCCGTCCGTTGGCATACAAAGTGCATCCGTACCGTTGGGCCACCATTGGCAAAGAAATTTCGCACATTGAAGACGCAGTGATGGACGACGTGAAAGCGTTCTTCAAAAAGTTCTATACACCGAACAATGCGGTGCTTGTTGTGGCCGGTGCGGTGGATACCGAACAAGTGAAAGCGCTTGCAAAAAAATGGTTTGAACCCATTTCCAGTGAGGAAAAGTATGTGCGTGATCTTCCGGCGGAACCGCGACAGGAAGAATACCGCAGCGAAACGGTTGAGCGTGATGTTCCGTTTGATGCCGTTTATCTTAATTTTCACATGTGCGCACGCCACGACCCGGAATACCCGGCGATGGACCTGATCTCTGATATTTTGTCACGAGGAAATTCGGCACGGTTGTATAACCGCCTCGTGAAAGAAGAGCGGATGTTCAGCGAACTCAATGCGTTTGTGATGGGCGACAGCGACAAAGGAACTTTTGTTGTTTCCGGGAAACTGAATGAAGGCATATCTACACAACAAGCCGAAGACGCCGTTTTTGCTGAGTTAAAAAAACTCCAGGACGAACCGGTTTCTGATCGCGAGTTGCAGAAAGTCAAGAACAAAGTGGAGTCGACTTTGCTTTTCGCTGAGATGGGTATTCTCGACAAGGCGATGAACCTTGCATTTTATGAACTTATGGGTGATGCGAATATGATCAATACGGAACTCGGAGAATACATGAAAGTAACTGCGGAGGAAATCCAGGCGGTTGCGAAAGAGGTTTTCCGGAAGACGAATTGTTCAACATTGCATTACAAGAAGAAAATGAATTGAGCAATTTTTTTTGCCACAGATTCGCAGATTGCGCAGATTTAAAAAATTAACTGCCTTAATCATTTCATCTGCGCAATCTGCGAATCTGTGGCAACCTTAAAATGTTGAATCGAAGAAAATAATTCCAAAATATGACAGAGATCAATCGCAATATCGCTCCCGAATTCAAAGAAATTACCAAAGTTCATTTGCAGCAGGCTGTAGATCACAAACTGAACAACGGTATGCCCGTGTACGTGGTGAACGCCGGAACGCAGGAGGTGATGAAAATCGAATTCATCTTCAACGCCGGAATGCGCAACCGCGATTACCCGATGGTTGCTTCTGCAGTGAACGACATGCTCGATGAAGGCACAACCACGCGCAACGCTATGGACATTGCTGAGGAACTCGATTTCTACGGTGCGTTCATTGAATCGGAAGTGACACACGACCAGGCTTCGTTTACGTTGTGGACGCTGAACAAGTACCTCGACGAATCGCTGGCTATTGTGAAAGATATCCTGTTCAATGCAGCTTTCCCGGAACACGATTTTTCGATTTATCTCGCCAACCGCAAACAGAAATATATTGTTGACACTGATAAAGTTTCAACCCTCGCGAAACGGAGATTTCCTGAATTGCTCTATGGCGAAAATCATGTTTACGGGAACAATACGAAGCTGGAAGATTTCGATCGTGTCAACCGGAAAGAGCTGATTGATTTTCACCGCGAGTTTTATCACGCCGGAAACGGAAGTATTCTCGTTGCAGGAAATGTACCGGCAAACATCGTGGATAAACTGAATGCACATTTTGGGTCCAACGACTGGAAACGCGATAAAGGGTTTGTTCCGGCAATTACGCCATCGGCAACATCTCTGCAGCGCGAACATCTCGTGAAGAAAGATGGCGCTATACAATCGGCGGTACGTGTCGGAAAAATTCTGTTCAACCGTGAGCATACCGATTTCGCTGCCATGCAGGTTGCGAATTGCGTACTCGGCGGATATTTCGGTTCACGTTTGATGGCCAACATCCGCGAAGACAAAGGCTACACGTATGGCATTGGTTCCGGTCTTGTTTCGCAGATCGATGGCGGCTATTTCTACATCTCTACGGAAGTTGGCGTGGACGTAACGAAAGCCGCGCTGAAAGAAGTTTATTTCGAAATCGAAAAGCTCCAGAACGATTTGGTTCCTGCGGAAGAGCTCGATCTCGTGCGTAATTACATGACCGGAGTTTTCCTGCGCAGCACGGATGGTCCGTTCGCGATGGCCGACCGTAAGCGTGCATTGATTGGTTACAATCTCGGGTATGATTATTACGATCATTACCTGGAAACGATCCGGACAATTACGGCGCAGGATGTGCGTGAACTGGCAAGGAAGTATTGGAAGAAGGAAGAGTTGATTGAGCTGGTAGCAGGAGACGTGAAATAGAGTGTGCAGTAGCCAGTGATCAGTGCGCAGTTTGTAACGTAGAATCGCTTCGCGATTTATGTTATCTAACTGTTTCTTAAAGTACACGGAATACGCAGAACACACGGAATTTCACGGATGGAATCGCTGCGCGATTTGTGTTGTGTAGGTATTGCTTAATAGGAACGCGGACCGTGCGCTAACGCTTACGGCGCGGATTCAGCGGATTGCCACGGATGATCGCTGCGCGATCGGTGAAACTTGCGGATCGCCGCGTGAAATGGATTTGAGCGGATTTGAATCGCTGCGCGATTCGTGCTACTCAAACGCTACTTAAGATTCGTTGGATATCACGCAGTGATATTTTCCAGTGCCGTGCCACGCGGGTAGTGGTTGTCAAACAATGAACGCCGTGCCGCCGTGCCGCCGTGTCGCCGTGGTAAATTAAGTCTTCGCGATTGAAATCAATACCCGGAACGCTATCTTAGCATTCAATGAAACTCACCGCACGCCACATTTCACTTTTACGCACGCACATCCTCGCTTGCAATGGCGAAGCGGTAACCACTTTCCTGGATACCGCCCGTGCTGCTTCATTTTGAAATGCGAAAACGTTGGTTGGGTTTCACGATGCGCTGTTGTTGCTTTGCGCGTATCCGCCAACGAAAGAATTATTTGTGCGCGGTGATTTACTCCTGAAGAATTTTTACCTGCTCACGTGCCAGTTTCTGAAAGCAAACAAGAAAGGAGCGGAGCAACTTGTAAACTCCGGACTTTCCGGAACGGAAGTGCATGGCGCGTTTACATATCCGTTGCTGAGCGCTTTGCTCGTGGAGAACAGCCCCTGCCTGTACCTGCATTCGTTTGCAGATGATTCGGCCCCGGCCGGTGAAATCCTGAAACATTTTCTTCCGCAGGGCGAGTTCGAAACGCTGAATGCGGAATACGATAACGAAGAACTGATCACGGAACTTTTTGGAAAAGACGAGCAGCTTCAGAAAATTCTGATCGCTATGCAAGGCGGAACCATGAGGCCCGAATTGCGTGACCAGCTTTTCGACAACCTGAAAATTTTCGCTGGAATTTTTCTAGACGGAAGCATCCCGGACCGCTCCACTGCGCGCGGACCTGCACAACCGGTGTTCGCGCACAAGGAGATTCAGAAGAAAACGGATCCACTGGCGATCGTCACGAAAAAATTACGCAGGCACGTCACCCTTACGGCCGAACAGGTGCAGGCACTGATCACCAATTCCATGTGCGTGCTGGCCACACTCAACCGCGAAACGGACCCGGTAACATCCTGCGATGCGAATGGAGTTACACTTTTTCATTTGGAACGTGGAGTAAGCGTGGCTTTGTTCAGCATGAGTGCAGAGCGGAGAATGCCGTTTGAATCGTATATCGGTTATGTGCTTTTCAAGAACGGAATTCCTCTGGCGTATGGCGGTTCGTGGATCTTCGGAAACCGTGCGTTGTTCGGAATAAATATTTTCGAACCGTTCCGTGGCGGAGAATCTTCATTGACCATTTTGCAATTGCTGCGTGTGTATCACAAATATTACGGAGTTACTGCGTTCAGCGTTGAGCCGTATCAATTCGGGAAAGACAACCCGGAAGGAATTGCTTCCGGGGCATATTGGTTCTATTACAAAATGGGATTTCGTTCCGACGATAAAAAACTGGCAGCACTCGCGGAAAATGAATTTGCGAAAATGCAAAAGTCGAAATCGTACCGGAGTTCTGTGGCCACGCTGAAACGTTTTACAGGTTCGCGCATCACCTGGAAAATAAAGAACGATGAAATTATTTTTCCTGACCCATGCGTGCTGAGCAGTAAGATCACAACCATGATCCGCGAC
>DATHKF010000463.1:0-3140 GCA_035489505.1 Bacteroidia bacterium
GGTGTGAAATTCCGTTGCCGGTGGGTTATTGTCCATCATTGTCATTTACATTTTCGGCCACTGCTTCGGGTTTCCGGAAATACCGGAATGCCCGTGGCAAATGGAACCATCGTGATACAACTTTAAAGCTATTCAATTTGGTGCGGAGTCCTTTTCGGAAACGCGAATAAAATGCATCGATCACCTGCTGATCTGCCGCTGTTGCTTCCAGCGCAGAATATTTCAGCTTGAGATAAACACGAACGAAATCTGCAAAGCCTGCACCGTAAACCGGATCAATCCGCTCGCGGGCAAACGCAAGTGCAGTTTCCTGTTCGAGTTCATTTCCACTCATGTGGTACGTGTACAACGCCGCGCGATACACAGCTTCTGCCTTCGCTTTTGTATTTCGAGCGCCGGATACTCCCATGCCCAGGCGCACCAGGTAAATGAGCGGGAAGAAAATTATTCCGAGTAAAATAACTCCACCGGCAATGAGCAGGTAGAATCCGATCTGGCTCCAGTCTGTTTTCGTTTCTTCTTTCTTCTCCTCCTCTTCTTTCTGCTCTTCTTCTTTTTTCGGAGGTGTTTTTTTCTGGATGTAAATTTCATCCGCGATCATCGGCCATTCGAACGATTTCATTTGCTCTTCGATGGACTTCGATGGGTCAGGATCCGGAACATCCTTGGCCATATCGTCCCACGAAACAACAAAAATGGAATCGCCTTTGTGTATAGCTCCGAATGTGGTGTCTGTCTTTCCATACACCACCCGGCAGAGCGATGCATTCACTTCGCGTTCCTGTTCCGTTTCGAGATGGTATTCATCGTTGAAGAAAATCAGATCATCGAAACGGACGGTGAGTGTCTTCGAGCCCGGTTCCGGTTCTTCCGTAACTACACCATCGATGATGAGCCACGGTTGCGGTGGAGGAACAGGAGGTGTTCCATCCGGTTTAGGCGCTTCACCCATGGAGCCGCCTTCGCTGGCAATGGTCATATCGAAATCGAGCCAGCCATAACCGGGAAAATACACTTGTGTCCACGCGTGCGCCTGCGATGCGTAAAACCAATACCAGCCGCGGTTCTTGTCGCTGCGATCGATCGTTGCAAAACCTGTTGAGAAACGCGCAGGAACTCCAACTGCCTGTAGCATCAGTACAGATGCGCCTGCGTAGTATGTGCAATACCCGGCGTGCGACTTGAACAGGAAATCGCGGAGCATTCCACCGGTTGGAATATTCGGATCGCCGGGGGCACCGGGATCGAGTGTGTACCGGTACAACATGCTGCCGTCGGATTTTGTCTGCAAAAAATAATCGCGGATGGCAATGACTTTATCCGCTGGCGTTTTTGCCGTAGCCGTAATTTGTATGGCGAGATTCCGTATGGAATCAAACAACGGTCCTTTCGGAAACCGCGTGTAGTATTCGTAGTACGCCGAATCCATGGATGTAAAATCCGGAACGCTCCTGATCTCTTCGAAACGTTCTTCCTGGTAAGCAAGGATCGATGGATTCGCTGAAGGATTGTACACGAAGTACGCGTTGTTGAGATCAGACACCCACGACTTGACGTGATATCCCGAACGGAAAAGTTTTTTGTATCCGCTATCCACGGGGATTGTCTGAACTGAAAATGCTGCAGACGGTGCGAGCAGCGAATGCTTCCACACACTCGCACTGATGAATACATCCGATTCTACAACGCGGCGTTTTTTATCGGCGAAAGAATTTTTGATGACTGTGCTGTCCACCCGCGTGCGGTACATGTCCACTTTCGAAGGATCGATCGCGAGTTCATCTGAACTGGGGATCAGCGGATCGCGCACAAACGTTTCCGTTGCGGGATCGTATTTCGTGAGATAGTGATAAACGAAATACAAAGGCTGCGGTGAACCATTGGGAAAATAATTGTCGAGCCGCGCGCAAAACATCAGTACATCCGATTTGCTTTGCTGTTCACCCATGGCCATGGAGTCTTTCAGCTTATAGCCATCGTCCTTGTCGCCTTTTTTTCCTTTGCTCTTTTTATCCTTGTTACCCTTCTTTCCATCTTTCCCGTCTTTGCCATCCTTTGGATCTTTCCCGTCTTTTCCATCCTTACCATCTTTTCCGTCCTTGGGATCTTTGCCGTCTTTTCCATCTTTACCGTCCTTCGGGTCTTTTCCATCCTTCGGCTTGTCTCCCTGTTCGTCAGATTCATCTTCTCCTTCACCATTTCCCTTCTCCAGCAATCCATTCTTCTCATCGTAATTATTTCCCAGCCCACCTTCTCCATCCTTACCCTGATTTTCTTTCTCCTCACCCTTCGTTTCTTCGATTAATTTTTCAGTGGCTTCGATGTCTGTTTTGAAATACCGTTCAACGATCATGAACATTCCGCCGGATACCACGATGAATACCAAAACGAGTATGCTCCAGCGCGCGAGTTTTTTCCCGGTCCAATCGTGCGCCTGCAATACCTGCGGAACAACGAAGAGCATGTACGTACAGTACACGAACATCGGGATGAGATGATACACGAGATCGCTGACATTCACGTTTTCCAGTTGCGAAAAGAAAACGATAAACGCCACCATGATGAGACTGCAGTACGTCACTACGAACAAACGCGATTTGCTGATGAGAAACCCGGTGATCCACCCGAGGCTGAACAGCGTGGCATACAACCAGTACTTCGCCTGTGCGTAGAACACGTCAAATTCTCCGGACATGTTCTCCACGATGAGTTTCCCGATCCACAGCAGCGCAAAAACCACCAGCGACATCACGAGGAAACGCCCTTTCATCCACGACAAAATGTACGCGGTAGTAATCGCCGCAAAAAGAAAGGCATACTGCGCCGTGGTTCCGCTATCGAATCCGGTATAGGATAAATTGATCTTGTTCAGCACATACCCCGTGATAGCGAGCGTAGGAAGCACCACGAACAATATCCGAACCAGGAGTTCGAACAGCGATTTGCGTATGTTCAGTTCCTTAGCCATTGTGATTCATATCAATGAGGTATGCATTGCCACGCTGGCGCACCGCGTTGCGAATTCTGTCTTCGTTCAGTTTCAAACGTTTTCTCAATGGGGAAATCCACCAGGTTTTACGCACTTCATCGAGCGGATGTTTTTTGTCTTTGAAAAAAATACGCTTCACCGAAAAACGGAA
>DATHKF010000464.1:0-2296 GCA_035489505.1 Bacteroidia bacterium
CACAACGAAAGTCCAAGTCCCCAGCCGCGCTGCTTGGTGGTAAAGCCTGGTTCAAAAATTGTTTTCTGTTTGGAACGCGGAATGCCTTTGCCCGTATCGGTAATGTCGATGTAAACAAACTGCTGCTGGTCGATCAGTTCCACGTTCAGGCTTCCCTGTCCGTCCATCGCATCAACAGCGTTGCGGCAAATATTTTCCACCACCCAGGCGAATAGTGGAATATTCATCGGCACGAGT
This sequence comes from Bacteroidia bacterium, assembly GCA_035489505.1. Lineage (GTDB taxonomy): Bacteria > Bacteroidota > Bacteroidia > Palsa-965 > Palsa-965. The sequence goes on from DATHKF010000464.1 coordinate 238, forward strand.
ATTTTCGATGCAAGATGGTAATGAAAGTCAACTGTTTTGGGAGAACGTGCGCGGATGTAATCCAACGCCTGCGTCAACGCTTCAGAAATATTTTCCGGTTGCAGCTTGGGTTGCGATCCGATCTTCGAGAAACGTTCGGTGATCATTTCGAGACGTTTCACATCCTGCCCAAGCTCGTGGAGAATACTTTCGTCCACACCTTTCATGCGCAGGATTTCCATCCAGGCAATGAGCGACGACAATGGCGTGCCCAGCTGGTGAGCGGTTTCTTTCGCCATGCCCACCCACACGTGATTTTGTTCGGCACGACGTGATGTACTGAACAGCAAATACGCCACCACGAGGAACATGCCGATCACCGCAAACTGGAAAAAAGGGAAGTACCGCAGTTGCTGAAGTTGCGGTGACTCCATGTAGTAGATGTAGTTTTTCTTGCCCGGCGATAAAGTGACTTCGATAATCTCCCCGCTCTCTTTCAGTTCCTGGAACTGTTCGGTGAGATAAGTCGAATCCTGGTTGATGCGCACCGTGTCGAGGTTTCCGTACGCGATGATGTTACCCATCGAGTCGGTATAAATGGCCGGTGCCGATGCCGGGTTGGATGCAACTTCTTTGATGAACGAACGCTCGTTGTCTTCAAACGATTTCCGGATCTCTTCAAACACTTCGGAATCTTTGTAGAAAACGAAATGTGTTCTTCCTTCACCGGCATCAATGGGAATGGAATCGTGTTGCTGGCGCATGATGGCGAGTTCCATCTGCAGTCCTTCCGGTGTTTTGGCGCGTGTCGTATCAATGTTCCGCGACATGATGATGCGGCCTTTTTCATCTACCAGGATTGCAGGAACTGTTTCGTTCCCGCGCAGTACCTGCAACACAAACCCGAGGGAATTGTCGTCGTTCACCACAGAAAGCAGGCGGTTGGCTTCGGCCCACAGTTCCACTTTCTTTCTTTCCTCGCGCGCAATTTTGCTGTAGAGCTGATTGGTGGCTTCCATCATCAGTGCTTTGCGTTTTACAGCTTCAGCCCAGAGTTCGACGTTGCGTTTTTCACTTTTCGCGATTTTCCGTACGAGCCTGCTGGAGATGAGTAGTGAAAACGCGACAATAAGCAGCACGCCCGCGAAGAGGAGCCATTTCCATTGTTGCTTACGAGAGTAAATATTCACCGGGTCCGGAAGTGTGGGCAAATATACGTCCCGCAAGGGGAAATATCGTTACCGCAGGCATCAATCGTACCCGAATATGCGCTGAAACGTCCGTAATTCCGGGGTTAGTTACCTTGTTTTACAAATGGCACCGTTTCAACGCTGTTTTCTTTGCGCAGGTAGTATACTCCGGGTTGTAAAGCAGAAACATCAACGCGTGTTTGCGGAGATGTGATTTTTGTACGCAGCACTTCCTGCCCGAGCGAATTGTAAATCAGGAATAATTCAACTGCATCATCTGTTGAGGACACAACAATAAAATCATTTGCAGGATTTGGATACAGCCCAAACCCGGTGTTGTTCACGTACTCATCAGCCCCCGCAAGTGTGTGCTGAAGAGAAATGACGACATAAGTAGAGCCAGAAAACGTGGATGGGGTGTTAACCACACCTGCTCCGGGATCCACGTCGACCGGCGACCAGTTTCGTGCGGATAAGTACAAGCTTCCATCCGGCGAAGTTTTGAGATAATTAACATCCACTGCAAAACTCATGTTCCAATAGACCTGTCCACCCGGGCTATAACACGTGATTCCGCTGAAGTAATTGTGCAGGTAGAAGTTATCGAGGCTGTCAAGATCCATGGCACCTGCACCATTATGCGACCAGCTCAGCTGACCAGCCGCAGAGTACTTGGCAACAAAAGATCCGCTGAGGTTATTGTACAAAGTGCCGGGGCCGGGTAAAAGATCGATAGCGCCTCCGCACGCACCCGCAACGTAAATATTATCGGCCGCGTCCAATAAGATCATATATCCACCTGCTTCTGCACCTGCATTACCCGCAGCATGATACCAGATCAGCGTTCCGGCAGAAGTATACCGGGCAACCATAAAATCGCCAAATGGTGA
>DATHKF010000465.1:0-7027 GCA_035489505.1 Bacteroidia bacterium
TGATCGAATACGACGATGCCGGAAATATTATTACCCAGGGCGAATACGTGGATGGGCAAAAAGAGGGCTTCTGGTACTTCCAGATCAGCGATTACCGCGAAGAAGGAAACTATGTAGCCGGAGAACGCGATGGCCTGTGGAAGCACACATACACCACTACAGGCAAACCCCGTTTCGAAGGAAGCTTTATCAACGGTCAGCCCGATGGCGATCACATTTACTGGTACGAAGACGGTAAGACCTGGCAAAAAGGAAAATACATCTACGGAAGAAAAGAAGGGGACTGGAAATATTACCAGGAAGACGGTGTATTGCTTCTCACGATTACTTACAAAGATGGTGTGGAAACACGGTTTGACGGGGTAAAAATCAAACTCGAAGATCCTGACCCGAGGTGAAAGAAGAACACTTCAACAAAGAACTAAGCGAATATTCCAGTCTCAGTAAGGAACAGTTGCTTGAAGAGATCGCGAGAATGCACGCGCAGATCAGGAAGATGGAGTACACCGATACTTCATACCGGCCAACTGTTTCCGTTGAATTCGATGCCTCTGTTGTTGAAGAGAATCCTGCACTGATCAACGAAATTTTCAGCCAGATCGACGAGGTGGTTTATTTCACCAGCCTCAATGAAGACGGCTCACGAACGCTGCGTTTCCTCAGCAGGAAAACCGAAAATATTCTCGGAATAAATTACCAGGATTACATGAGCGATCCGGCCGGGCTGATCGACCGCGTACACCCCGATGATCTCACCGGCGTATACGGCGTTGCCCGCGCGCTTCGTGAACAGAAAAAACCGCAGACTTTTATTTACCGTTACCTCCACCCGAACAAGAATAAATATGTCTGGCTGGAAGAAACGGTCTATCCGCAGTACGATGCGAATGGCCGGTATGCAGCCAACCTGGGCATTTATCGTGATGTGACAGTGCGCGTGGAAAGCGAGGTGGCTTACCAGCAGACCCAAGGTTCACTTGAGCGCGTTCTGAATTCCATCGACGAGGTTGTTTATCACATTGATCTTACGCGGCCGGAGGGAAGCCGCATCCGGTTTGTAGGAAATAACATCGAAAAAGTTTTCGGCATCACGCGCGATGAATTTGTTGCCGGACAAAATATGTTCATGAATAATTGTCACCCGGAAGATATCATGTCGATCCGGGAAAAAGCCGAAGAGATCAAGCGGACCAGACAACCGGGAACATTCCTGTACCGCTATTATAAAAAACCGGCCGACACTTTCATCTGGATCGAAGAACGCGTGATCCCCGACTTTGATGAAGCCGGAAACCAGACTGAAATTTTTGGCGTAGCGCGCGATGTTACCGAACAAATACACAACCGTTCACAGCTTTCTCAAAGCGAAGAACGGTTTCGTCTCCTTGCGCAAAACGCGAATGACATTATTTACAAGCTCACGTTTTATCCGCAAGCGAAATACGAATTCATCAGTCCGTCGGTTGAAAAAATTACAGGGTATTCTCCGGCAGAATATTACGCCGATGGAATGCTTGGGCTCCTGGTGGTGCATCCCGACGATCGCGAGAAAATGGCGGCCGCATCGGAACTCATGATGGCGAATTCACCGAAGATATTTGCCCCCGAAGCGTCGCCGCTTATTTTCCGTTCATTGAGAAAAGACGGAACCGAAGTGTGGACCGAAACCAGCAACCGCCCCGTGTTCGACAACCAGGGAAAGGTAATTGGCATCGAAGGAATTTCCCGCGACATCACGCAGCGCAAGCTTGCGGAAAACGCATTGCTCGACAGCCGCGAAAGTTACCGCTCACTGGTTGAACAGCACCCGGAAGGAATTGTTATCGCGAATGCCGAAGGAAAAATTGTGTTCATCAATCCGGCGGTCCTGCGCATTACACACATTGATTCGGAAGCGGAAATCATTGGTGAAAACCTCATGAAGTTCCTCACGCCGGAACAGCAGAAACGTTCCGCGGCGCGTATCGGGCAGGTGAAGGAAGGACAATATGTTCCGTTCGAAGTCATACAACTCGTCAATACGCGCGGAGAAATTATTGAGATGGAATCGCGCCCGGCCAAATACCAGTACCAGGGCGAAGCGTCGCTGTTGATTTTCCTTCGCGACATTACTGCAGAGCGCCTCCTGGAAACAGAACAGCTCCGGCTACAGCTTGTGGAAGAAACCAACCGCAGGCTTCAGCGCGAGATCGAAGACCGGATAAAAATAGAACGCGAACTGAACGCCGCGCAGAAAAACCTGCGTATGCTGGTCGATAGTTCGCTGGACATGATCTGCGCTTCAGACCCGGATGGATACGTCACCGAGTTCAATAATGCCGCACAGCACACTTTTGGTTATTCGTACGACGAAGTGATCGGCAAGCACGTAACTATGCTGTACGAAATTGCGGAAGAACGCGTAGAGGTCATGCGCCTGCTCACCAAGCAGGATGGATTCTTCTCCGGCGAGGTGACCAACAAACGCAAAGACGGAAAAGTATTTACCGCATTTCTTTCTGCCAGCACGTTGAAGGATGAGAATGGAAACATCATCGGTTCGATGGGTGTTTCACGCGACATTTCCACGATCAAAAAAGCGGAAACAGAACTGCGGCTCAGCGAAGAAAAATACCGCGCGATATACAGCCAGGCATACATCGGCATCGCGCTTGTTGATAAAGACGTTGGAAAATTCCTCGAAGTCAACCAGCGCCTCTGCGACATTCTCGGTTACGAGATGACCGATCTTCAGAAAATGTCGGTGAGCGAATTGCGTATGAAAGGCGATCTCTCGAGACTTCCTTCCGGGAAAGATTTTATCAAGCGCGGATTTGAACGCGTGTTCGATGAGCAACGTTACCGCAATAAAGACGGCCACGAAGTCATCCTCAATATCACGATTTCACTCGTGAAGGACGAGCGCGGACTGCCGCTTCACTTTGTCTACGTATACGAAGACATTACACCGAAGCGAAGGGCCGAAGAGCAGATACGCATCCAGGCGGCGAAGATGACTGCAATTTTCGAAAGCAGCTCGCACATGATCTGGACCATGGACCGCGAATACAAACTGGTTTCATTCAACAGCAACCAGGTGTCGTGGCTGCGCGAAAATTATGGCATCAAGCCTTACGTGGGAATGCCGATGCTTTCCGGAAGCATGGTTTCGAGTGACGAATACAACGCTTTCTGGAAACAAAAAATCGACCAGGCATTTGCTGGCGAAACGATCAAGTTCGAAACCCTGTACACGAATAAACGCGGCGTTCAGCACTGGCGCGAAGTCTTTCTTAATCCCATCAAGGATGAAAAAGACGTGGCCATTGAGGTGTCCTGTATCGCGCACGATATCACCGATCAGAAAACAGCGGAGGAAAATATCCGCCAGTCGCTCAAGGAAAAAGAAGTTCTTCTGAAAGAAGTGCATCACCGCGTGAAAAACAACCTGCAGGTTATTTCCAGTATCCTGAACCTGCAATCGTCGTACGTGAAAGACAAAAAGAGTCTTGATCTCCTGCTCGAAAGTCAGAACCGGATCAAGTCGATGGCGTTTGTACACGAAAGTCTCTACCAGACCAAAGACTTTTCAAACATCAATTTCTCTTCGTACGTCGAGAATATCTGCAGCAACCTGGTGCATTCGTATTCCAACCCGGACAATCCGCCCGAACTGGAAATGGATCTCGACAGCATCCAGCTCAACCTCGACACGGCCATTCCGTGCGGGTTAATTATCAACGAGCTTATTTCAAACGCACTGAAGTACGCCTTCAAAGAAAAAACGAACGGCAAGCTGATGGTGCAGGTAAAACTGACGAACAATAAGCTGCGGATTGTGATTGCCGACAACGGACGAGGCCTGCCTCCTGATATTGATTTCAGGAATACAGAATCACTCGGATTACAGCTCGTTGTGACCCTTGTTGAGCAAATCAATGGGAAAATTAGTCTGGAAACGAAAAAAGGCAGTAAATTCACCATCGAATTTGTACCCCCAAGGTCTAATCATTAATCGACATGTCTAAAACCAATATCCTGATTGTTGAGGATGAAAGCATTGTCGCGAAGGACATTCAGATGAGCCTACGTAAGCTTGGCTATAACGTAGTGGCTATCTGTTCCAACGGCGAAGATGCTATCCGCGCAGCAGAAGAACATTCCCCCGACCTGGTTTTGATGGATATTATGCTCAAAGGCGACATGAGCGGGATTGAAGCAGCCGAACAGATCCGCGCGCGCTTCAACGTTCCGATCATTTACCTCACAGCTTACGCCGACGAGAGCACGCTGAGCAAAGCAAAGATCACCGAGCCTTACGGGTACATCATTAAGCCGTTCAAAGAAATTGACCTGCGTACATCCATCGAGATGGCGCAATACAAGCACCAGAAAGAAACCGATATCCGCAAGGAGCGCGACTTCCTGTACTCGATTGTTGAGAACAAAGATTTCAAGGACATCATCTTCGTGAAATCAAACTCACGCCTGGTGAAAGTCCGCACGAAGGACATTTACTTCATTGAGGCTTTGAAAGATTACGTGGTGATCAACACGCTCAACGCGCGTTACACCATTCACTCGACGATGAAAGACATCGAGCGCAAACTGTCTCCGAACGAGTTTGTGCGCGTTCACCGTTCATTCATTGTGCGCATCGACAAGATCGTAGCGATCGAATCGCCAAACCTCTTACTCGAAGACGAAAAGAAACCGATCCCGATCGGCGGCTCATACAAAGATGAGTTGACGAAAAAGATCAACCAGGTATAAAAGAAAATCCCCTCAGAGTGCGAGGGGATTTTTATTTTAAAGCGCCTGCGGCAGCAAGGAATTTTTTGATTTACCCTCTCACTTCGTTCAAGGGACATGCGACTTCTCCGAAGTCGGAATATGATTGATTTGATCCCGGAGGGATCACATGTCCCTTGAACGAAGTGAGAGGGTTTCCCCCCGACCCTGAAGGGGTCGAATGTCACTAACCCCGGGTAAGATCCGAAGGATCTTACCCGGGGTTAGTGATCAAAAAAAAGAAAAATTCCTTGCTGCCGCAGGCGAAAAAACAAATCCTAGTCTTTCACGAAAGGCGCCCTGCTCATCACTCCGTCAGCAGTTGTAAACACAACCACATACGCTCCCGCCGCCAATTCACGAACATCAATACGCTGAGTGCTCTTCGCAAAACGAACCACCTGTCCTGCATTATTTATGATTTCGTAGCGCGCATATTCCGCGAAATTATCAACCTGGAAATAATCCCCGCAAGGATTCGGATAAATGCGGATGGCCGGTGCTAAAACACCAGCAGGTTCAATTCCGGAAATAAATGTAGAATCGAAATACTGCGCATGGAAGTAATTCATTCCATTGGTAACGAGCGGAGCAACAATCAACGTATCAGCGGAAGGATCGAAGTCAATTGTGCCGGAATACAATCCGGTGGCTGAAAATTTATCTCCGAAACATTCCACGGCCCACACTCCATCATTGGCAAAAGCCGAAACTGAAAATCCCAACAGCAGCTGACCGGAAGAAGTGTACTTCGACACGAAACCATCGTCACACCCACTGCAGTTTCCGTTAACGCCCGTATTAAAAACCGCAGGCCCCATGTCCACATCAAGAATTCCGCGCGTGCCTCCGCCAACCAGGATATTGTTGTTGCCGTCAATGGAAATGTCCCGGATGTAATCTATATCGGTAGAACCAAATTGTCCGTGCCAGAGATAATTGCCGGCGTTGTCGTACTTCGCAATGAAGCAGTCGAGGTGTCCGCTGTTATTTACTGTGTCCATCACAACGCCCGCGCCCAGGTCAAAATCCATGACGCCGTCAAAATATCCGCCGAGGATAATGTTGCTGGCGTTGTCAACGGCAACGTAACCAAATCCTGTGCCTGTGTGATTCGCAAGAAGTTTCGCGAAAATGAAAGCGCCGGTAGAATCATACTTCGCCAGGTATGGCGACGAAATGCCGGCTTGATAAACAGCGAGCGTGTCAAAATTTGCAACAGGACTAAAATCGACAGTTCCCCAGAATATTCCGGTGGCGAGGATCTGGAGGTTTTTGTCAATGGCCAGGCTCATCACAGTGCAGTTTCCAAACGCGGCAGAATTAACACCTTGCAACGAATTCTGCCAGATGAATTGTCCGGCGGAAGTATACATCGCAATAAATCCCGCGGTACACGAAATAGGAACGACAGGAGTGTATGTTCCGGACGACGGATCGAAATCTGTATTGCTGCCGTAGAATCCACCCACATAAACTTTCGAGCCTTCGCAAACAATTGTCTGGCCCTCTTCGTTGCCGCCCGCTCCAACCAGGAATGACCACTGTGGCACACCGCTGCCGTTGTATTTCGCAAGAAACATATCGGCGCCACCCGCAGTGACCAATGGAGAATTGGACGTGGAGACGTGATCAAAATCGAGCGTCACCGAGTTTGCGCCACCGGTAATGTAGACATCGCCAACGCTGTCGCAGGCAATGCTTGGCAGCGCGATTCCACTCTGGGGCCCAAGCAACCCAATGTCAATTGGGGCCAGCCATAAAACAGATCCGGCCGGATCGTATTTCGCTACAAAAAGTCCGGAACCGGTCACCGCAAAAATATTGGCCGATGGATCGATATCCAGTACTCCGGTCACTCCACCGTAAACTCCGATTACAAACGAGTTGCCGTATTTGTCGTAGGCCGACGCGTACGTATACGAGTTATCCGAACCGGAACCGGTTGGATAATTTACCCATTCGCAACCGGGAGTTTGTGCGTACGTGTGTATGGATAAAAAAAGAATCGCGAGACAAAAGACCAGTGTTCTCATCAATTTGAAATTTGCGTGAAGATGGTTGCCAGATCGAAATATAGTGCAACGGGAACGTTGCACTGCGACAATTCGTACTGATTTTCCGGACTTTCAACGCGGGCTTTTCATATCACGAGTCACGTTACCGACACCAGATACGGAAGCAATTTGCGCGAGCCTTCGGCAGCAAGGAATTTTTTGATTTTTCCTTTCACTTCGTTCAAGGGACATGTGATCCC
>DATHKF010000466.1:0-7833 GCA_035489505.1 Bacteroidia bacterium
CCCGAGTTCAACAAATGAGCCGGTATCCCGCAGGTTAATTCATTGCTGCCTGCTTCGAGCAGAACGGCATTGTACTGAAGATTGGATGTTGAGAACACAATGACATCTTCCTCATTCACGAGGTGGATCACTACCGCCACCGGATCAAGTGCGTCGATTTCTTTCATGTCGACTGTTACACGCACCTTAATTCCGGAATCAATGGTAATGAGTTCGTCGCCGGTTTCTACACGGGCGCGAACATAGCGTCCATCTGAAAAATCGCCGCCTGTTTCCCACTGGAACGCATGCTGATCATCGCCAATCAACCGTGTGGCTGCAATGTATTCGTTGGCTACTTCGTCGGCACCGCCATCACTTACAATGGTTCCGGAGTCGATCAGCAAGGCGCGCGAACAGAGGCTGCGCATGGCGAAAATATTATGGCTCACAAACAAAACGGTCCGGCCATGACCGGCTACGTTTTTCATTTTGCCGAGACACTTGCGCTGGAATTCCGCATCGCCCACAGCAAGTACTTCGTCTACAATAAGAATTTCCGGTTCGAGGTGTGCAGCCACGGCAAAACCCAGGCGGACTTTCATTCCGGATGAATATCTTTTTACGGGCGTATCAATGTACCGTTCCACACCGGAAAAATCCACGATCTCGTCAAACTTGCTTTTGATCTCTGCACGGGTCATGCCAAGCACCGCGCCGTTGAGGAAAATATTTTCGCGGCCCGACAAGTCGGGATGAAAACCGGTTCCTACTTCAAGCAAACTGGCCACCTTGCCTTTGATCTTAATAGAACCCGTTGTAGGTTCTGTAACCCGCGAAAGTATTTTGAGTAATGTCGATTTTCCCGCGCCGTTTTTACCAATGATCCCGAGCACTTCGCCGCGTCCCACTTCAAAATTGATGTCGCGGAGCGCCCATACAAAATTGCTTTCACCTACCGTGGATCGGTCATTCTTCTCGGCAAGCGCCAATGTAGGATCTTCCTTCCCACGCATTTTGTGCCACAGGCGTTGAAAGTCCTCAACCAGCGTGCCTACCCCCACTTTTCCCAGGCGGTATTGCTTCGATAGGTTTTCTACCCGTATTACTGTATTCATACCCGACATCTAAACGGTGTCCATAAAACTGCGTTGGACTCTATTGAACATGAACAGTGAGCCCATGAACAGTACGATCGTAAAACCCGTAGTGTATGCCAATGGCAGCCACAAAGTGAACTCGCCCTGTCCGCCCAATACGGCGTAACGGAATGTTTCAATGATCGAAGTCATTGGATTTGCAATAAGCACATCTCTCCAAAACGGATCCTTTACGGCGGTGAGCGGAAAAATCACCGGCGATAAATACATGAGCAATGAAACTCCGAATGTGATCAGGAATTGAAGGTCCCTGTATTTCGTGGTTAGCGACGAAAGGAACATTCCGAATCCCAATCCAAGTGCAGCCATCAGCACGAGGAGCACCGGGAAAAGCAGCAGGTATTCGTTAGGCACAATCCGTATTCCGGCAATGTTATAATAAATGATCAATCCGAAAAGCATAAGCAGTTGTATCCCAAACCGGAATACATTCGACACCACTACGGATAACGGAACAATAATGCGTGGAAAATAAACTTTCCCGAACAGGGATTGATTAGCAACAAATGTGGAAGATGTTTTGATCAGGCACTCCGAGAAATAAGTCCATGCCGTGATCCCGGAAAGATAAAATACAATCTTGGGATAGCCTGCAGTGTCTAACCCGGCGATGCGCCCGAACACTACAGTCATCGTAATCGCGGTTAACATCGGCTGGATGAAAAACCACAACGGGCCCAGGAGGGTTTGTTTATAGATCGCGGCAAAATCACGCTTCACAAACAGGACGAGTAAATCGCGGTAACGCCATACTTCGCTGAAGCGAAAAGAAAACAGTGACTGCCGGGCAGTTACTTCAATGTCCCATGATTCATCATTATCCTTCATCAGCACGAACTGATTTATTTCTTGTCCTTTTTCTTGTCATTTGCGGAATCGGAACGAGGGTCACCGTAAGAACCGTAACTGCCATAGCTGCCATAACTACCACCGTACGCACCGTACCCGTAACCGCCGTAACGGTTGTACCCACCGTAACGTCCGTAATAGTAACGCGACCGTTTTTTCTTCACGTTATTCAGAATAAAGCTAACGTGATTGACTTTGTGATGTTCAAGCAGTTCAAGGATGCGGCTGATTACGTTGCGGTATCCCACTTTTACATTCAGTACGAAGAGTGTGATGTCAGCTTTCTTCATCAGCACCAAAGCATCAGAGATCAATCCTACGGGAGGAGTATCAATAATCGTGAACTCGTAGTTGTCGCGACAATATTGAAGAACTTCCTCCAATTTCGGGGATACCACAATTTCCGATGGGTTTGGTGGCAACGGACCAGAGAGAATTACATCCAGGTTCTCGATCGATGTATTCAGCACGGCATCCGGGATCGCGCATTTACCAATGGCAATTGTACTGAACCCATTGACGCTGCTGATGTCAAGTCCTTTCTGTACGCGTGGCTTGTGCAGATCGAGCTCCAGCAGGATCACACGCTTACCACCTTTGGCGAGAATGGCCGCGAGATTAATGGAGCAAAATGTTTTTCCTTCGCCAGGGCTGTTCGACGTAACCACAATCTGCCCTCCGCGCTTGTCGCCAAGCATATATTGCAGGTTGGTGCGGATCGACCGGAAAGATTCAGCCAGGAACGATTTAGGGTCGGAATCAACCACGACTTTAAGTTCCGCAACCGTTTTGTATTGAATAATTTCGCCCGCAATAGGAATGGCAGTCATCGCTCTCAATTCGTCGGCCGTTTCAATTTTTTCGAACAGGAGGACCCGTATACCAATGAGGAGTAAAGCAAGGATGAGGGAACCGGCCAGGAAATAATATCCAATCTTGTCACGATCCGGCTTGACAATTCCCATGGTCCGTGCTTTTTCAATGATCTTGGTTTCCGGCAATATCCCGGCGCGTGAAATCACTGTATTCGCCCGGCGCTGAAGCAGGAATAAATACATGTTCTCGTTCACCTTGAGCTTTCGCGTGATGTTTACCAGTCCACGTTGCTTGAGTGGTAATCCCTGGATATTGTCGCGGGATGTATCAATTTGTTTATTGACCGCCACGATATTTTCCCGGACCGCGTTCCTGCTGTTGTTGATGTACACCAGCATGTCTTCTTTCAGCAATTCGATACTGTTCTTGAGCCCTTCAATTTCCGGGTTTTCCGGGGTACCTGAAGACAAAGCAGTGTTGTAGTTCACCTGCATTTCGTACAGGCGGGAGACGCTTTTATCCAGGAACGGATCATCGTATGAAAAGTAAGCCGATGGTGGCAGAAACTGGGGATCCTTGTTGTCCCGGATATAGTTTTCAAGATCCGTCAGTGCGGCAGTCTGCAGCTGAAGACCACGCTTTCTCGTGTCGTAACTGAAATATTGCTGGAAGTACTGCGAACCTTCACGATCAAGATCAAATATGGATTGGTCTTCGCGGAACTCCTGCAAAGTATCCTCGATGTTGTTCAGGATGTCGGTGACTTCACTGAGCTGCTTGTCGATGAAAAACAACGTATTCTGGTTCAGGTCGAGACGTTGCTCAATTGAATTTTCAACGTAAACCTCCACCAGCGTATCGAGGAAGATGATGGCACGCGCCGGAATTACATCTTCTACGGAAATCTCGAGAATGTTGGTGTAATCGGGCGACTCTACCTTCATTCCCGACTGAAAACGTTTGATCAGGTTATCGCGGGAATGCACCTGGATCAGGTAATCCGCTGATTTCATCGTGTTCGACTGGTTCCCGGTAAGGGCACCGCGTGGATTAACCACCAGGCTGAAATCGCGCGTCACAATTTCCTTACCGTAAACGCCTTTAACGATTTCTTCCTTGTCTTTCTTGAGGTACGTAATTGCGAATGAACTGCCGCTCAAAAATTTGATTTTCATCTGCTGTTCGTACAGGTCACTCGAAATAGAATTCACTTTCACGAGGAAAGGCGAGGTCCTGAATATTTCTTCGGTCTTAACGCGCCCGACCAGGAAATAAGAAACGTCAAAATCCAACCGGTCGATGGCCTGGCTGATGAGGTCATAGGAAACGATGATGCGCTTTTCGTTGGAGTTATCAACAAATGTTTTGGATGTGCTCCCGTAGTAACTGTTATCGGAAATCACCGATCCCGGATTGATCTGGTCGTTTGAACGGAGCAGAATCTGTGTTCTGGCCGAATAGATACTGGTCAGGCGATACGTGTAAAAATTCCCCAGAAGTACACCGGCAATACCAAAGACAATGGGGAAATACCAGTTTTTACGTACAATGGAAAGTACTCTGCTCAAATCCTTCTTACTGACCAATGAATTAGCCGCGCTCATAGGGGGGTGAAATTAGCCAAAAAAAGGCTAACTCCATGAAACTATAAAGCTATTTGTAACGTATATTTGCCGAAGCAATTTTGTCCCCAGACCCCCATGAAAAAACGTATACTTTTTCTCCTCATTTCTTTTTGTTCTGGAGTAGCTTATTCTGCAACTTTCACATCACAGGCATCGGGCCCCTGGTCTACTCCTGCAACCTGGACCATTGTGGGTCCTGATGCAGATGGAATTCCCGATTCGGGCGACGATGTGATCATCAACGGCGGCTTTGCTATTTCCCTCGCTGTGGTGAACAACAATTGCCGCGATTTCACAATCTCTTCCGGTTCGCTGACGATGAATAACCGTACGTTGCGTTTTTATGGAAACTGCACCAAAACAGGTGGCAGCATCGTAGGCAATGGTCCATGGCAGTTCTACGGTAATCCGGCAACGATCACTGGCGTGTTTACCAATAGCGGCAACTGGTATTTCAATACGGGCTCGGCTGTGACTATTGCAACAGGGTCCACTATTCAGAAAAACAACGGATTTACGATTTACACGAATGCGACCGTAACCAATAATGGGACCGTGCGTTTTACGGGTGGAAGCCTCACGTTTAATACCTCAACAAGCGCTTGGATAAATGCGGCAAACAGCTTGCTGCAGGTTGCAGCAAACATCACGGGCCCGGGTGTACTCAACTGTTCTGCCAGCCCTAACACCATGGTGTATGGCGCCGCAGCAACTACGTCGATCCGCGGACAAACGTACCATCATCTTATCATTCAAAACAGTTTGGCTACATCTCCTGTACTGGCGGGAAATATTACTGTAAATGGTAATCTGACGCTTACAGCAACAACACTGAACTGCAGTAACCGGAACATCACGCTTGCCGGGAACTGGGTGAATAATGCCAACACAACCTGTACCAACCAGGCCCTGATCAGCTTCACGGGTTCGGGTATTCAAACGATTACCCGCGCCACCGGCAACACGGAGACTTTCAATAACGTGGACCTCAACGGAAGCGGCACAGTTAGACTCAACGATACACTCAGGGTCAATGGAAGCCTGAATATCAACAGTGGTACACTCGATGTAAACGCCGGAAACTTTGCGATCCGTTGCCTGGGTAACTTTGTGGATGGTTCTGCATTTATGGCGCGCCAGGGAACAGTGTTTATGATGGGCTCTTCAGCACAAACCATCGATGGAATTTCGAGCACTGTATTTTACAACCTTCATTGCAGCAATGCAGCCGGAGTGACCATCAATTTCAGTAAGGCCATCAATAACATCCTTACAGTTTCTGCCGGAGCTTTCGGACCTTCCGGTTTCGGTGGCTTTACGTTACTCGCGTCCGGATCAACAACCTGCGCACGTATCGCCCCTCTCGGAGTTGGTGCAAGCCTGGTAGGCTCATCATGGTCTGTTGAGACTTACATTGACGGGCCTGCAACAGCTTACTGGCAATACCTCACTCCGCCAATGTCCAGTCCAACCTTGCAGGACTGGGACGGTGATACACGTTTTTACATGAGCGGCACCGGCGGTAATGATGGAAATGCATGTTGCCCGACTTTCTTCTCTGTAAGAACATACAACACGGCGACAAACACGTACAGTAATGTGACTTCAATCAATACCGTTTTGACTCCGGGCCGTGGGTATATGGTGTGGATGTCAGACAACCTCAATTCACTCACCGCTCCATTAATTTTTGATACGCGCGGAACTCCGAATTTCAATACCGTGAACCGTGCCGTAGTTGCAGGTGGCGCGGGTGGAGGATACAATCTTGTAGGTAATCCATACGCATGCCCGGTTACTTTCGCAAGCGTGGTTGCCGCTTCGTCAGCAACGCTGAACCCTAATTTTCTCATTCTCCGTGAAGATGGTTCGTATGCAACCAACCCGAACAGCGGAACCATTGCAGCAGCACAAGGATTCATGTGTGTAGCTTCAACCGCAGGCAATATTACATTCACAGAAACCTGCAAAAGCACAACAGCTACACCAAACGTTATGCGGGTACTGCCCGGTAATATGGTTCGCATCAAAGCAGGCAACCAGGTGAACGGAATCGGAGAAGAAACCACCGTTCAACTTGATCCATCGGGCAGCGAATCGTACGACGCGTTTTACGATTTGCCTTACCTGCCTTCACCGTATGAGAATGCAACGCATATCTGGACAGGTAACGCAGACGGAAACCAGTTTATCCTGAACAACACAGGAACAACACAGGACCACCTGTTTATTCCTGTGTCCGTGATTACATCTACCCCGGGCGTGCAAACATTGACCTTTAAAGACCTCAACACCGTAACGGAATACAATTGCGCGTGGCTCGAAGACCTCACTACAGGTGCACGTGTCAACCTGAATGCACAGGACATTTACACGTTTGAAGAAAACGAAATGGGCGCCACCCGCAATTTCATCCTGCACTTTGAGCGCACCAACGATTGCACATTTGATCTTCAGAACTCCGTTGCTTCACTTGATGCACAAACCAACGTGTTCGTAAACTCCGGACAGATCTTCGCGACATTTGAATTTACCGATGAAACACCGGTGGAAATAAGCATGTACGATCTCAGCGGTCGCATGGTGATGGGTCAAACGACAATGAACGTATCCTCACAGACCGTAGCGCTTGAGAATCCGGATGCACATGGAATCTACCTGGTGCGCATCGTTCGCGGCAATGAAGTAACGACCAAGAAAATTTACTACTAGAACCTGCAGATATGACTAACCGTCAATATAAAATTGTTGCTGCCCTGATCCTGTTGTGTTTTGTAGGTATCGCTACGCTGCACGGTCAGCCACCACCTCCTCCACCACCTCCGGGAGATCCGCCATGCTGGCCACCGCCATGCATTCCGGTTGACGGAGGCATTCTCTTCGCTGTAGGAGCTGCTGCCGTATTTGGCGGAAAGAAACTCCTCAATTCCCTCAGGTCGAATAAAGGGGAATAACCCGGATGAAATTTGAAGCGAGAGAGAAAAGGTTAATCCGTTTCCTTGGAATTTTTATTGGTCTTTACGCCGGTTGGATGATGCTTTACGAATGGGTCATTCACCCTGACGGAACACTCGACACACTGGTGATCAATGATTCTTCACTCTGGTCGCTCTGGCTGCTCAACACATTGGGGTTCGAAACGTTTCTCGGCGACAATGAAACCATACGTACCATCGGAATTGCCGGAACACACGGTTTGTGGATTGGTGATCCCTGCAATGGCCTTACACTCTTCGCACTTTTTTCGTTGTTCATTGTAGCTTATCCCGGTCCGTGGAAACACAAAGCCTGGTACATCCCGGTGGGCATTACGCTCATCCACATCATGAACATTATCCGCATTGCTTCGCTGTGTATCATCACGCTCAAGCGGCCGGAATGGTTGGATTTCAATCACACATACC
>DATHKF010000467.1:0-4508 GCA_035489505.1 Bacteroidia bacterium
CTGACGGATGCATTCTTCGCTATGCTTGTACACGCATCGGTGGGGCGCCTCGAACACGACAGCGCTACCGTGCGTACCTGGAAAATCAACAAGGTGGATACTAATCTTGTCCGCGTGCTTGCCGAAACAAGAAAGACCGGAAAGTTTCGCGAGACCATTGAATCCTTTGAGCCGCAACGCCGCGAATACCAGGCGGTAAAAAAATACATGAACGATTATCGCGCAGCAACGGCAGGAAAGAAATGGGAACATCTTCCCGACCGGAAAACAGATAGTCTTGGTTTCTTTAACGGAATCGATCAGCGGCTCAAGCAAACCGGTGATTGGGATTCAACACTGGCCGGCAACGATTCGTTGAGGCGTATTGACGCACTCAAGAAATTTCAGAAAAGATATTTTCTTGAGCAAGATGGAAAGATCGGGCGGAATACAATTCTTGCGTTGAATATGACGCCCGAAGACTGGACCAACCAGATGGCGATGAACCTCGAACGGTGGAGATGGGAACCTCGGGAATTTGAACCGCGGCACCTGATCGTTAATCTTCCTGCTTTCAAAATGACGGTCTGGGAAGAAGACACAATTGTTATGGAATCGCGCATTGTTTGTGGTGCGGTGAAAACGCAAACACCGGAGCTCGACAGCAAGATGTACCAGATTGTTTTGTACCCATACTGGAATGTCCCGTATAGTATTGCCTGGAAAGAAATCCTTCCGCAGGTGAAACGCGATTCAACCTACCTGCGCAAAAACAGGTACGAGGTTCTTGACCGCAACAATAATATCGTTGATCCAAATACGGTGAACTGGAAAAAATACGGGAAAGGAAATCTTCCGTACAAGTTCCGCCAGATGACCGGCGACGACAATGCGCTGGGTGTAATGAAGTTTGAATTCCACAACCCGCATGCGGTGTACATGCACGACACAAATTCCAAACGTTACTTCAGGACCGAAACGCGCGCGTATAGTCACGGATGTATGCGTCTTGAACAATACATGGACCTCGCCTATTTTTTATTGCGTGATGACAGCGTAAAATATCCGAAGGATACATTTGACATATGGGTGAGACAGGATACGCAACGGAAAATAAACCTCCGCAAGCCTTTGCCTATTCACGTCCGTTATTTCACCTGTGAAGTCGATACGGAGAATGTGGTTAAACTACACACCGACATTTACCTGCGCGATGAACGTATGCTCAAGGTGCTGAACAGCAAACCGACTGCTCCTGCAGCGGACGATAAAACACCTGCGGAGCCTGCAACAACAACCAGCAGTAAAGACAAGAAAGCAATGGTGAGACCCAAAGGTTCTTCGGGATTCATCATTTAAACAGAATTGCATTTTCCGATTGCGTGAAGCGCAGGAGGCCTGAAACTCTTCATAAAATTTATTGGCACACACCGGATTTTCATTACGGTAAACTATCGTCGCGCTAGTATCGTACTCATTTTCAGCTACGGAGATCCCTAACCGTTTACAAACGTTATATCCCGATGGATATAATCAAAACGGTTCGCGTTCTTTTTTAGTTGTTTTACTGGCTTGCGATGGAGTGATTGCAGCCGACTTAATGGGTAAAGACTACTCCCTTCGAGATTAAAACATCAATGCACAAGTTTAACGGCACGAGAGAGACCGATCAGGAAGAAGATATTACGTACAACTTCTTTAGAGTAATCAAAAAACTCAGCTATAATAACTCGAAAGTTCAAAATGAAGTGAACAAGAACACTAAGGGTATTGTAGAGAACATCCAATATTTATTAGAGAGGAATATGGATGATTACGCGTTGCAGGAAATGAAAAAAAATAATTCCAGAGATAACATGACTCGTCATATAAGGGTTACACCCTTTGGTTACTCACCCATCTTCAGGACGAAAAAATTACTGCCCCCGGAATCTTCAAGTGTAGTAGAGCCAAAAGTAACAGTTGAGTTAAGGAATGTGCCGGTAACGTAAATATTACCTTTGCCATCTAACCCGCATCCGGATGCGTAGTTGACGCTCGTTCCGCTTGCACTTTTTATCCACGCTTCATTTCCGTTGCTATCGTACTTCATGATGAAAATATTGCTCGCTCCTGTTTTGTTGGAGCGTGAGCTTTCACCGAATTCGATGGTGGAAGATTTATACGAACCAGTTACAATTACATTGCCACTTGCATCGACAGCCATTCCATGCGCGTTATCATCACTGTCGCCTCCCATGCTTTTTGCCCAGAGCACATTTCCATTACTGTCATATTTCACTGTGAAAACGTCCCCGCCACCGTTTTTTTTGAGTATGAAAGAACCAAACGTGATCTCAGAGCTTCTGAAATAGCCGGATACATACACGTTGCCATTTACATCAGTTGCAATACATCCTCCTTCATCATTAATATCTCCACCCGATCCTTTCGCCCAAAGAACTATTCCATTGCTATCGTACTTCACGGTAAAAATATCATCGCCGCCAAAATGCTTCAGTTCGATCGTACCAAAAGCAAATGAGTAACTATCATACGATCCGGTAACGTAAACATTCCCACTGCGATCAGTTGTAATGTTTTTTCCAGTGTCTCCAGCCGATCCACCTGCGCTTTGCACCCACAACACATCTCCGTTCGTATTGTACTTTGCCGTGAAAACATCCCAACTACCGGCACCCGTAAGCTTCACGGTGCCAAATGCAGCCGTTTCGGAAAAATAACCTGTTACGTAAACATTTCCGTTGGCATCTGCAGCGATGCCTTGACCTTCATCACCCCGCGTGCCTCCCGCACCTTTCGCCCACAATACCTTTCCGTTAGTATCATATTTCGCCACAAACAAGTCTGCTTCTCCTTTATTGGTGAGTTTAATGGATCCGAAAGAAATGGAAGCGTTGTAAGCACCCGTAACATATACGTTGCCGCTACCGTCAATCGCAATGCAGTGTCCCTGGTCGATAGACTTTCCGCCCGCGCTCTTTGCCCACAGTACGTTTCCGTTGCTGTCATATTTCAGAATGAAAATGTCCGACATGTACTGATCTGAATTCTTGAGTGTAAACGCACCAAAGGTGACTGTGGGGCTCCAATAAGTTCCGATCACATAAACGTTCCCGCTTGCATCCGCGACGCAACTCTCTCCTTCCTCAGATTTTGCGCCGATCGCAGTCTTTGACCAGGTGTAGCTGGGTGATTGAGCATTAATTGTAATACTGATTGCAAGAAGTGCAATTGTAATTGCAGATTTCATAAGGTTAGGTGGGGGGTTAATTAGGGTGGGCGAATATAAGCATAATATAATCGGCAAAGCTTCGAGATCATAAGATAAGCCACAGAACCTCAATACGATATAACAGTCTATCCGTTTACAAACGTTATATCCCTAGCGGTATAACCAAAACGGCTAAAAAAGCGTAGAACCCAATAACGGTAAGGGTTTGAGCGTTCTATTAGGGCTGATGCTGCGTAGTTGTTTTCCGATGATTTCCGCAAAACCGTTACTCGTTTTCGTTACTCATTTTTTAACCTTAAAACGAAATACCTATGGGTGTTAAATTAAGGGAAAAGACCCTCAAAGATGGGGGCGTTTCCTTCTATCTGGATATATCGCACAACGGAAAACGGTGGTACAAGTTCCTTGACATAAAAACGCATAGCGCGCGCAGTAGTGCCGAATTCAAAGAGCAATTCAAACTGGCTAAGAACGCACGTAGCGCGAAAGAGTATCAATTGTCTTGTCAGAAAAATGACCTACCCGACACAACGAAACAAGCGCAGGATTTTTACGCGTTCGTTTCGGAGCGGGCTGGCTCGCTGAAAGTGCCGCGGGTTTATCGCAGCATGATCAATCTGATTAAGGAGTACTGCGGTAAGGAATTTTTACCGATGGATGAGATAACAAAGGAATTCCTTATCGGCTATCAGGAGTTTTTGAAACAACGCAAAATTGATAAGGACAAAAAGCGGAGCATGGCAACAAACTCCATTTACATAAACGTTCACCGCCTTTCCACGTTCATCAATAAGGCAGTGGAAGTTGGTTACATGGATCACAACCCCTTACACAAAATCACAAAGGCGCAACGGGTGAAAAAGAAAAAGAACACGCCGGATTATCTGACAATGGAGGACGTTGAACTCTTGGCACAAAAATGTAAGGGCATACCCGAACAATTGAAACTAGCTTTTTTCTTTAGTTGCTTTACCGGATTGCGCTGGAGCGATTGCAGCCGCCTTAGATGGAAGCAAATCGTCCGGCAAAAGATTAACGGCGAACTGGTAACTGTAATGCGATCAGATCAGCAGAAAACGGAACACATTACATACAATCCGATCTCCGAACAGGCTCTTGAAATATTGGAAGCACGAAAGAAAGGGAAGGACAAAAATTCCCCGTATGTGTTTCCCGATCTGTACGAGCCGGAAGGTGAGCGGGAAAAACAATCGGCGGCGCAATTCCAAATGACTCAATGGTGCAAACGTGCGGGGCTTGAAAGACTTCACTTTCACCTTTCGCGCCATACGTT
>DATHKF010000468.1:0-2387 GCA_035489505.1 Bacteroidia bacterium
TCGAAGAAATTGCGAAGTACGGCGTGCCAACGTTCAAACGCATTTACGCCGACTGGACAAAGCCACACGTTTCAGGATGGAAAAACGTCCTGCTCGAAAATGCAATCACCCCTATTCAGCAATACAGTTATTCTGTCGGAAAAAATTCGAGCGACAGTGCGATGATCATCGACGCGATGGATATTTTATATTCCGGAAAAGTGGATGGATTCTGCATCGTTTCGAGCGACAGCGATTTCACGCGTTTGGCCACACGCCTGCGCGAAGCAGGAATGAAAGTGATCGGAATTGGTGAGAAGAAAACGCTGGCCCCTTTCATCACAGCCTGCGACAAGTTCATCTATTTCGAAATTCTGAAAGCGAATGCCGCACCTGTAACGAACAAACCACTGACCAGGCACCCGCGTAAAACCGCTGCGCAAGCTGCACAGCCGGAACCCGTTCAGGCCCCGATCAACAAAGTAGACCAGGAATTTGTACGGTTGGTCAGCGAAAGTGTTGCGGATATTGCTGACGAAGACGGATGGGCATTCCTCGGTGAACTTGGAAATTTCATTCTCAAAAAGAAACCGGATTTCGATCCTCGGAATTACGGCTTCACCAAATTATTCCAGCTCATCAAAAGTCTTGGTAAATTTGAAATCGATGAACGCGATTCAGGCAAACGCAACATCAAACACATTTACGTCAGGGCGAAATAAATTTCTATGAATGAGCCTGGAAAAAAGAAAAACCTCATCACCTGGTTAAAAGGACTGGGTATTGCCGGTTTTCTGTTTTTCCTGGTGAAGGGATTGATCTGGGTGGGCGTGTTTGCGGGGGTGATAAAAGGTTGTGGATGAAATGGCCGCAGAGGCGCGGTGACGCAGAGGAAAAGCGCAAAGGTTAGAGGTCATCGCGAGGAACGAAGCGATCTCCTGCTTCAGAGATGAGATTGCTTCGTGCCTCGCAATGACTTTGCGCCTTACTTTGCGACCTTTGCGTCTATGCTACACCTTCCTCCATACCCAACTTTCCCGCAACTCATCACCTCACGTCTTGTGCTTCGTGAACTAACCGAAGAAGATATTCCGCAGACTTTAGAGATCACGCGGTTTGATGGTAAACCACCGCGGGACCTGGAAGAAGCAAACCAAATGATCCGAAAAATCCGGGCAGAATGCCTTGAAGGCAAATTAATTCACTGGGCAATAGAAACCCGCGAGACCGGCGAAATCGTTGGCACCTGCGGATACTATCGTGGTTTTGAAAATGGCGCCGGAGAAATCGGCTACATCCTGCTTGAAAAATTCCGCGGACAAGGTTTCATGACTGAGGTAGTAAACGCCGCTGTGGAATTTGGTTTCCAGACAATGAAACTCAGCCAGGTCTTTGCGATTACCTCTGCGAAAAATCAGGCTTCACAAAACGTCCTCACAAAGTGTGGATTTATTACGGATGGTGTTCCGGATGAAAAAGAGGATATCCGGTTTGAGAGATTGGCCTGATGTTGAGTATAGACGCAAAGCACACAAAGAAAAACCGCAGAGTTTCTATCCCTGCGGTTTTTCTTTTGACTCTTTGCGATTTCCTTTGCGCGCTTTGCGGCTTTGCGTCTATTTCTTCCAGAAAAACTTCGTCGCCCAGAATTTTCCATCATCAATTACCCGCACGATGTAATTTCCTTCAGCGTAATTGATCATGCCGAGATGCACGAGTCCGCCGTTCACCGGTTCCTGGGAATCTGAAATAAGTTTTCCATCAGCAGCATAGATCTGCACGCGGATCACTGGTGAAACGGGTGCGTTGAAATACAGATCCGCACCTTCCGGTGTATTTGCAAGTTGAATATCGCCCGGAGGAATTATTTCAGGAATGCCCACATCGATCAGCACGGTGATCGGTTGGTAAGATGTATCCGTGCACACGCTGTCGTACGACACAAGCATCACGGTGTAATTTCCGGCAACGGTGTACACGTAATACGGATTGGCATCCGTCGCAGTTCCAACCATGTCGCCGAAATCCCAATACCACGAAGAGGAATATTGCGAGAAATTCAACGCCGCCAATGGATTTGGCATGTACAACGTGTCGTCGGGCAACTGGAACATCGATAGCAGTTGCGAAACACTGGTGACATTTACACTCAATGTGTCTGTACAACCTGCGGCATCTGTAATGTAAACATCGTGAACGCCTGCACCGATTCCGAGCAAAGTAGAATCCGTACCGCCACTGCTCCATTGGAACGTATACGGTCCGGGACGGCCACTCACATTGCTTACGTAAATTTCCCCGTTCACATCAGCCGGACAAACCGGTTGCACGACTGCAATCCCGGCATTGAGGAAAGGTTGTCCGCCCACGTGAATTGTGTCTTCACGTTGCGGACAGAACCCGGTGTT
>DATHKF010000469.1:0-7456 GCA_035489505.1 Bacteroidia bacterium
GGCGCTGGCGCTTACATCTGCGGCGAAGAAACTGCATTGATCGAATCACTCGAAGGCAAACGCGGCAACCCGCGGATCAAACCACCATTCCCTGCGGTGTCAGGCGTATGGGGTCGTCCGACGGTTGTAAACAACGTAGAAACCATTGCGGCTGTTGTTCCGATTATCAACATGGGCGGTGAAGAATACGCGAAAGTGGGCATCGGAAAATCAACCGGCACCAAACTCATCTCTGCGTGCGGACACATCAACAAGCCCGGTGTGTATGAAATCGAAATGGGAATTACTGTGGAAGATTTCATTTACTCCGATGAATATTGCGGCGGAATCAAAAACGGTAAAAAACTGAAAGCAGTTGTTGCCGGTGGTTCTTCCGTTCCCGTTCTTCCTGCTGAATTGATTCTCACAACAGCCAAAGGCGAAAAGCGTTTGATGTCGTATGAATCATTGGCCGACGGCGGTTTCCAGTCGGGAACCATGCTCGGCTCCGGCGGTTTCATCGTGCTGGACGAAACAGCAAGCATCGTGAAGAACCTCTGGAACTTCACGCGCTTCTATCACCACGAAAGCTGCGGACAATGTTCTCCGTGTCGCGAAGGCACAGGATGGATGGAGAAAATCCTCCACCGCATCATCGAAGGCCACGGAAAACAAAGCGACGTTGATCTGCTCTGGGATATCCAAAGCAAGATCGATGGAAAAACAATTTGTCCGCTGGGTGATGCTGCAGCATGGCCTGTAGCCAGTGCAATCCGTCATTTCCGTTCTGAGTTTGAAGACTACATCAAAAATCCTCAGAACATCAAAGACGAAAAACATTATTACAACGTGCGCAACGAAAAAGCGCCGGTAGCATAAAACGATATACCGCTTGGTGTCCTTGGTGTCCTTGGTGGTAAAAGAAATAAAGACATGCCTAAAGTAACAATAGACGGACAAGAGATCGAAGTACCAAAAGGTACCACCATCCTGCAAGCCGCGCGCATGCTCGGACCGGAAGTCGCTCCGCCTGCAATGTGTTATTACTCCAAGCTGAAAACATCCGGCGGTTATTGCCGCACGTGCATCGTTCGCGTAACGAAGATGAATTCGCAGAATCCAAACCCAATGCCAAAACCTGTTGCATCGTGCCGCACAGAAGTGATGGACGGAATGGAAGTGGTGAATTACACTTCGCCGCAGGTATTGGAAGAGCGCAAAGGTGTTGTGGAATTTCTCCTGATCAATCACCCGCTCGATTGCCCGGTGTGCGACCAGGCCGGCGAATGTCACCTCCAGGATCTCGGTTACCAGAATGGTTCTGATACTACGCGCTTCGATTTCGAACGCCGCACGTTTGAACCGGAAGACATTGGCCCGTATATTAAGCTGCACATGAACCGCTGCATTCTCTGTTACCGTTGCGTGCACACAGCCGATCAGCTTACAGAGAAACGCGTGCACGGTGTAATGAACCGCGGCGATGTTTCTGAAATTTCTACGTACATCCAGCAGTCCATCGAAAACGATTTCTCCGGAAACATCATTGATGTTTGTCCTGTTGGAGCATTGACCGATAAAACATTCCGCTTCAAGAGCCGCGTTTGGTTTACCAAGCCGGTTGACGCGAACCGCAGCTGCACAAAATGTTCAGGCAAAGTCCGTCTCTGGTTCAAAGGCGCAGAAGTACTTCGCGTTACAGCACGCAAAGACCAGTGGGGCGAAGTGGAAGAATGGATCTGTAACGAATGCCGCTTCGATCACAAACAAGTGTCCGACTGGAATCTCGAAGGGCCAAGCCCGATCAGCCATCAATCGGTGATTTCACAAAATCATTACGAACTGATGCAGCTGAAACTCGATACCGGCCGCCAATTGAAAAACCTGAAAGAAGGCAAACAAAAACAACCCGTAAAGAAATGAAATCAACATCGATGATATTTCTTTGTGCGCCTTTGAGTCTTTGTGACTTAGTGGCAAAAAATAATCTAGCGTCTTGACTATATGCAGAGCTTAGCAATACTGGCAACATTCTCCCTCTACCCGTTCGTTTTAGCGGTGATCATTTTCATGATCACACTTTTGATCGCGATGTATTCTACTTACGCTGAACGAAAGTTTGCTGCTTTTTTCCAGGATCGTATAGGGCCAAACCGTGCCGGTCCTTTCGGATTGCTGCAACCACTCGCTGATGGTGTGAAGATGTTCATGAAAGAAGAGATCATCCCGAGCGTTTCGAATAAATTCCTTTTCGTACTCGGGCCTTCCCTGTTCATGATGACCTCGCTCATGACCAGCGCAGTTATTCCCTGGGGCGCCGATCTGCACATTGGCGGTGAAGTATACCCGCTGCAGGTTGCCGACGTAAACATCGCGGTGCTTTACCTGCTCGGCGTTGTTTCCATTGGCGTTTACGGAATCATGATCGGCGGATGGTCGTCGAACAACAAGTATGCGCTGCTCGGGGCATTACGCGCTTCGTCGCAAATGATCAGCTACGAAGTGGCCATGGGAATTTCCGTGGTAACACTCATCATGCTCACCGGAACATTAAGCACGTCTGAAATCGCCGCACAGCAGCACGGATTCTGGGACGATGGCTGGTTCACCTGGAACTTCTTTAAGAACCCGGTTACGTTCCTCATCTTCTTCATCTGCGCATTGGCAGAAACAAACCGCACACCGTTTGACTTGCCGGAGTCAGAAACAGAATTGATCGGCGGATACCACACCGAATTTTCTTCGATGAAACTCGGGTTGTATCTCTTCGCCGAATACATCAACATGTTTGTGTCGTCAGCTATCATGGCGCTGTTCTTCTTCGGAGGGTACAACTATCCGTGGATGGAACACATTACCGACCCGAATCTCCAGGCGCTCATTGGCGTTGCGGTCATGTTCGGAAAAACCATCTTCTTCATCTTCGTATTCATGTGGATCCGCTGGACCATCCCGCGTTTCCGTTACGATCAGCTGATGAACCTCGGCTGGAAAATTTTAATTCCATTCTCACTTATCAATCTTTTTGCAACTGGATTAGGAATGTATTTCCTCGGCAAATTGTAAATCGGACACTGAACATAATTTAAAGGCCATGCAGCCATTAACCAACAGATCGAAACAGGTAGTCAACAAGAAGATGAGCTTCATTGAGAAGCTGTATCTCCCGGCTATCCTGGGCGGAATGCGGATTACTTTTTCGCACCTGTTCAAAAAGAAAGTAACGATCAGTTACCCGGAAAAAACACGCCCGATCAGTGAAGTGTATCGCGGCTTACACGTATTGAAGCGCGATGAGATCGGTGCTGAACGTTGCACCGCGTGTGGGCTGTGTGCCGTTGCTTGTCCTGCAGAAGCAATCACAATGGTTGCTGCAGAACGCAAAAAAGGCGAAGAGCATTTGTACCGCGAAGAAAAATACGCGGCTGTTTACGACATCAACATGCTCCGCTGCATTTTCTGCGGACTCTGCGAAGAAGCCTGTCCGAAAGAAGCCATTTTCCTGACCGATCGCCTGGTGCCAACAGAATTCGAACGTGCCGACTTTGTGTACGGAAAAGAAAAACTGGTGGAAGGTGTGGAGCCGCAGAAACGCATCGACGTAAGCAAACGCCAGACCAAAGAAGTTGCAGAATTCAAGCAACACCCGGAATACGCACACAACCAGTTGTGGGACCCTTCGAAGTCAATCAACAAGAAGAACGCACACTAAAACGAAATAAAGAACGCTGCACGATATGAATCTTTCCGTTACCGAAATCCTGTTTGGCATACTTTCACTAATGGCCATCTTCAGCGGGATCTGTGTCATCTTCAGCCGCAACCCGGTGTTTAGCGTGTTGTACCTCATCATTACGTTTTTCTGTATTGCCGGACATTACATTTTACTGAATGCGCAGTTTCTTGCCGTGGTACACATCATCGTGTACGCCGGAGCGATCATGGTGCTCTTCCTCTTTGTGATCATGATGCTCAATCTCAATAAGGAAACAGAACCCACCAAACCAGTATGGATACAACTCGCTGCAGTGTTTGCCGGCGGAATCCTTATGATCACGCTTGTAGCTTCATTGAAAGGCGCAGAAACAATTGCACTGGCGCAGCCGCAGAACAGCAATATCGGTCTCGTAGAAAATCTCGGTAAAGTATTGTTCACCAATTTCCTCGTTCCGTTCGAGCTTTCATCCGTTCTTTTCCTGTCCGCAATGGTCGGTTCAGTTATGCTTGGTAAAAAACACATTCAGTAATATGTCCGCAATACAGGTTATTCCCTTAAACTGGTACATCACGCTCAGCGCAATTCTTTTCGGAATGGGCGTCATGGGTGTTTTGTTCCGCCGCAATGCCATCATCATCCTGATGTGCGTTGAATTGATGCTGAACGCTGTGAATCTTTCACTCGTGGCATTCTCTGCACACCACAGCAATGCCGATGGGCAAGTGTTTGTATTCTTCATCATGGCCGTTGCCGCTGCGGAAGTTGCCGTCGGACTTGCGATACTGATTATGATCTACAGGAATACGAAAAGTACCGACATCAATTTCCTGAACAAACTGAAATGGTAGTTCGTTGCAACGAACAAAACGATAAACGAATATGATTCAATTAGCCTGGCTTATTCCTGTTCTTCCACTGCTCGGATTCATCATCATCGGGCTGGCAGGAAAAAAATTATCGAAAGCGCTCGTGAGTGCAATCGGCTGCGGAAGCGTTCTTCTTTCATTCGGGCTGGCCGTTGGCGTATTCCTGGAACTCAAAGGAACCGTGCAAACCGTTCACGTGTTCGACTGGATCACCGCCGGGTCCATGCAGCTCGGTTTCGATTTACTCATTGATCCGCTTTCCGCTTTATTCCTGCTCATCATCACCGGTATCGGTTTCCTCATTCACGTGTATTCTACAGGCTACATGCACGATGATGAAGGATACGGCCGCTACTTCTCTTACCTGAACCTTTTCGTATTCTTCATGTTGCTCCTCGTCATGGGCGGCAACTACGTGCTCATGTTTGTTGGCTGGGAAGGCGTTGGATTGTGTTCGTACCTCCTCATCGGATTCTGGTTCAAGAAAGAAGAATACAACAACGCGGCGAAGAAAGCATTTATCGTAAACCGCATCGGCGATCTCGCGTTCCTCGTAGGCATCATCATGATCTACATGAACTACGGCTCGCTTACATACAGCGAAGTATTTGCAAAAGCGGAAAACAACACTACGCTGTTCAACGCAATCGGAATCCTGCTCTTCATTGGCGCCTGCGGAAAAAGCGCACAGATTCCATTGTACACCTGGCTGCCCGATGCAATGGCTGGCCCGACACCGGTATCTGCACTCATCCACGCAGCAACCATGGTGACTTCCGGTATTTACATGATCACGCGTTCGGCTATCTTTTATGCTCCGCACTCTGCTGAAATCGCAGCGAACGTGGTTGCAATCGTGGGCGTGATGACGGCTTTGTTTGCCGCAACCATTGGTTTGTTCCAGACCGACATTAAAAAAGTGCTCGCGTATTCAACGGTCAGCCAGCTTGGATTAATGTTCCTCGGCCTGGGCGTTGGTGCATTCACCGGCGGCGTGTTCCACGTAATGACGCACGCGTTCTTCAAAGCCTTGTTGTTCCTCTGCGCGGGATCTGTCATTCACGCCATGAGCGGTGAACAGGACATCCGCAAAATGGGCGGACTCAAAAAATCATTGCCCATTACACACCTCACTTTCTTGATCGGAACATTAGCGATCTCAGGACTGCCACCGTTCTCCGGCTTCTTCTCGAAAGATGAAATCCTTGCACACGCATTCGAACACAACAAGCTGTACTGGCTGCTCGGAATCATCGCATCCATGATGACGGCCTTCTACATGTTCCGTTTGTATTTCCTCACCTTCCACGGTTCATTCCGCGGAACACAGCATCAGAAAGATCATTTGCATGAATCTCCGAAGAGCATGACCATTCCGCTGGTGATTCTTGCCGTGTTTGCAATCGGCGCAGGATTCATTGGCTTACCGGATAAGAAGCTGCACTTCCTGGATTCTTTCCTGCAGAACACGTACAAGTTTGGCCACGCCAACCGTTGGATCGATGCTCAGAAAGATTTCCATTCCAGCGAAGCTTACCTGATGGCAGCTGCCGTTGGACTCGCATTGGTATCCATTTTCTTGGCATGGAGCCTGTACAAAAAACGCGGCGTTGTTCCGGTTGACAATGAATCGGAAATGGGCAAGCCGCAACGCGTGATCTACAACAAATACTACGTCGATGAAATTTACGATGCAATCATCCGTAAGCCACTCGATAAAATTTCAGAAGCCACGTACCGCTTCTTCGAGATCAAAGTAGTTGATGCATTCGTGAACGGTGTGGGCAACATGACACGCCGCGCCGGTGAGGGAATTAAATACATGCAGGCCGGCACGCTCGGTTTTTATGTGTTCGCAATGACAATCGCAGTGATTCTCATTTTCATTATAAAAGTGTTCTGATCAAAGTATTGATTAAGTTATGATAACAGCATTATTAATCGGTTTACCACTCGTTGCAGCGCTTCTCCTGCTTTTTACCAATGGAGAAGGAGCGAAACGGATTGCGTTTGTGGCCTCACTCGCCGAACTCGGGCTCGCGCTTGTTGCGTTCTGGCTCATGCGTACAAGCGCCCAGGATGAAGTGTATTATTCGCGCATGATCATGGATGTGCCGTGGATTTCTTCCATCGGTGCAAATTTCTCCGTGGCACTCGACGGCATCAGCATGGTGCTCGTGCTGCTTACAGCGTTCCTCGTTCCGGTAATCATCCTCAGCGGTTTCGAAAAGAAAAAAGAAAACCCGTCGCTGTTCTATGCGCTCATGATGTTCATGCAGATGGCGCTCGTAGGCGTGTTCGTTGCGCAGGACGGATTCCTGTTCTACATTTTCTGGGAACTTGCACTCATCCCGATCTATTTCATCTGCCTGCTCTGGGGCGGAGAGAACCGCGGTAAGATCACGTTCAAATTTTTCGTCTACACCCTCGCAGGAAGTTTATTCATGCTCGCTGCGTTGATCCTGCTGTACATCAATACACCGATCGGTGATTCCGGAACGCATTCATTCGCATTGACCGCGCTGTACGATGCCGGTCAGCATGTACTTACTGCTGCAGAACAAACCTGGGTCTTCTGGGGATTGTTCCTCGCCTTCGCCATCAAGATGCCGGTATTTCCGTTTCACACCTGGCAACCCGATACGTACGTAACTGCACCCACGCAGGGAACGATGCTGCTCTCGGGCATTATGTTGAAAATGGGAACCTACGGTATGATCCGCTGGTTGTTGCCCATGACACCGGATGCATTTGAAACGTGGGGCCCGACCGTTGTTGTACTCTCCGTAATCAGCGTCGTGTACGCTTCGGCGCTTGCACTCGTGCAAAAAGATTTCAAACGCCTCATCGCGTATTCATCCATTGCACACGTCGGATTAATTTCTGCCGGCGT
>DATHKF010000470.1:0-6242 GCA_035489505.1 Bacteroidia bacterium
TTTCTGTGTGACAACTGCAACGTATGGTCAGTTGCTGCACTCTACAACAGCGGGCAATAACAGCGCAGGCGGAGTCGCGTTTGATGCGTTCTCATCAATGGGCTGGGACTGGGGCAGTGATACGATCGTTTCTTCACCGTATTACATCTGGAGTCCGTTTATTTCCGAAGAGCAGCGTGCCAATGCGCGTCTCATTGTGAACACAGCCGGTTACAACGACCTGGTTCTTGAATTCGACGCTAAACTCTGGTACGCATTCTCTGACGAGTACACGAATTTCCGTGTGAAAGTGAACGGACAAATGATCACTCCGCACATGCGTCCACCTTTCCAGTCGACACCGTACACATCGTACCGGTTTATGCTCACGCAATTCCTTCCTGCACCGTACCTCATCATTGATTTCGAATCAAGTGTTGCGTACGATCTGCAGTTCAACGGAACCGGGGTAACACTCGACAACGTGCATATTTATCGCCCGGATAGTCTCGATGCAGGCGTTACCGTTGTAACACAACCGAGCGCCATGGCTATGGCCGCGCAGAATACTTCAGTAACCTGTGTGATCAAAAATTACGGAACAGATACACTCACCAGCATTCCGGTGGCATACGCTGTGAACGCGGGCACACCGGTGATTGAAACATGGACCGGAACATTGCTTCCGAACATGACTGCGCCGTTTGCATTCGCAACACAATTCACAGCACCTGTCGGACAGTTTGATCTGTGTGTCTGGACACAATTGAGTGGAGACACCGCAACATGGAACGATAGTGTGTGCAATGTGATTGTAGGCATGCCGGTCCTCTCCGTTCCGTATTTCGACAACTTCGAAGGGCCACAGGTTTTTGCACCTGCAGTTACTTACACACCATCGTGGGAACTGGGAACTCCGTTGGCTCCACTCATCACAGGTGCCTATTCCGGTACCAACGCGTGGGAAGTAAATCTCAATGGTCCGTACCAGAATAACAGCAATGAAATTCTGTACTCACCATTCTTCGATTTCTCACAGGCAACAGACGTAGAATTGCGTTTCCAGCATTGGTACAATTGCGATAACTATTCAGACGGTGGCCGCGTGGAATATTCTACAGATGGCGGTGCAACGTGGACTGTTCTTGGGATCCAGTACGACACCAATGCAGTGAGTTGGTACAATCATGCATACCTCGGAAGCTCTAACTTACCAGGATGGAGCGGAACAGGCGGTTCGTATTTCCAGTCGCGTTATGATCTCTACATGTTCGACAACTACCCGAACCCGGTTCAGTTCCGTTTCATTTTCACAGCGGATCCGTACAATTTCCAAACGGTAGATGGCTGGGCAATCGACAATTTCGAACTGTACATGGACGTGAATGCGGCAACCAATACGATACAGTTTGGTAACACATCACCGCTTCCGCTTCCGGGAAATAATTTCGTGAAGATCAACGTGCAGAACAACGGTACCATGCCAATCACGCAGGCCAGTGTTACGCTGAAC
The DNA here is from genome assembly GCA_035489505.1 of Bacteroidia bacterium. Taxonomy (GTDB): domain Bacteria; phylum Bacteroidota; class Bacteroidia; order Palsa-965; family Palsa-965. The sequence goes on from DATHKF010000470.1 coordinate 1,493, forward strand.
ATTGATAACGCAAACGTCGTTACGGACAACATCACGTTCAGTCCACCGTTGTTGCCCGGCGAGGCAGAGCAACACCAGTTCTCACAGCAATGGATCGGCGCAAGTCCGGGTTACCACGATGTGAAGTGCTGGGTAACTGCACCAAACGGATTGAACGATGTTTTTGCAGGAGACGATACCACATTGTGGCGCGTTTCCGTAATGGACACGTTCGCAACGTATCCGTACTGCAACAACTTTGAATCATCGAACGGTATTCCTGCGCTCACCACCATGAATGCGCTTGGATTTACCAATACGCAGAATTGCTGGGAACAGGGAACACCTGCGAAGAACATTATGCAGGGAGCGCACGCAGGAACAGGAGCGTGGGCAACCGAGTTGAACGTGAATTATCTCTCACGGGACAGCTCAGGATTATTCCTTCCGGTGTTTACTGTGGATACGGTGAATTGCTACCACATCGAATTCTATTCGTACACATTGACCGAAGCGCAGAAAGACGGAGGCATTCTTGAGTATTCGTACGATTACGGAGCAACGTGGATCAGCCTCGGATTTTTTGCAGAACCTAACTGGTACAACGAAGCCGTGTGTACCGGGCTCGGATCAGGTTCACAGCCGAATTTTGGTGGAACATCACCGGGATGGGTATTGAAAGAACGCGACATGCGTTTCAACCAGGCAGGTCCTGTAATCTTCCGTTTCCGTTTTGGTTCCGATGCAGGAATTCAGTCGGAAGGCTGGGCAATTGACGACGTTTGCTTCTCACGCATCCCGCCGTGTACCGTGGGCATGGAGGAACAACCGGAAACCGGACTGAGCCTGCACGATGCCTATCCGAACCCTTCGGGAACAACAACAACGATCAATTACAACCTGCCGGAGAGCGGAAAAGTAAATCTTGTACTCCGCGATGTACTGGGCAATGAAGTTCAAACGCAGCAAGGCGAACAACCGCAAGGTCTGAATACCTGGACCATTGATGTGAGCACACTGGCCGACGGAGTGTATTTCTATGAATTGCAATTTGGCGACCAGATTGTCACTAAACGTCTGGTTGTTAGTCACTAATGAAGCTTGATTAAAGCACAGAAAGACCTGTATTACATGCAGGTCTTTCTTGTTTGAAGATGTATCTTTTTATTCACCGGACGTTATACTGGCAATAAAAGCAGTTGCCAATGCGGTCCATAACAATGAAACCCCCACATATGGAGGTTGTCTCAAAATACCATGCCAGCAGGGAGGACATGCTGCAGGAGCAGATCCTGGTGGATCAGGCGAAGGCCGACCCGGAGCAATTCCGGTCGCTCTATAACCGGTATTATGAGCGCATCTTTCTCTATGTGTGGCAGAGGATAGACGATAAAGAAGTTGCGCACGATGTGACTTCGCAGGTGTTTCTGAAAGCGATGCAGAACCTGTACAAGTACGAATTCAAAGGTGTTCCTTTTGCATCCTGGTTGTATAGGATTGCGAAAAGTGAGGTCTACACCGTTCTTCGGAAACAGCAGGTACAGCGCACAGTGAACATCGACTCCGTGGGAATGGGGGAAATGGTTTCAGAAATGGAAGAAGATCCATACGCAGAATGGATGCCGGTTTTATCGGAAGCAGTAGCAGAACTGGAAGAGGACGATCTGCAGTTGGTGGAAATGAGGTTTTTCGAGAAAAGACCATTCAAGGAAATCGCAGACATCCTTGATATCACCGAGAATAATGCGAAAGTAAGGACGTACAGGATCCTCGAAAAACTGAAAAAAATTCTGATTGATAAAAAGAAAAACCGGGCTTAATTCCGGCACTTCATAGCGACAAAGCCATGAAAAACTATAAGATTAATATTGACAAACCGAAACCCACCCAGGAGGAAATCCTCTCGGGAAGGAATTTTGATTCAGTCCTTGCGCAGTACAAAGCTGCACCCGGCCAGGTGATCAAAAAACCATTCTGGAAAACCACAGGTTTTGTGAGTTCGGTTGTTGCCGTTGCCGCCACTGTAACTATTGTTGCTTTGGTCATCAGCGGAAAAGGCGAACAGAACACCGAAGAATCAAACGGGCCGGTGCTTACGAATAACGCAACTACCCGTCAACCGGGAGACGATTCGGCAGCGCAATGGTCGCCAACCAAAAGAAGCGTTGCTCCGCCACTGGCAGGAGTAAATGTTCCGTTCAACAATTACAAAATAAACGCAAAGCGTGGAGGCACATTTACCCATACTACAGGATCGAAAATCAAATTCCAGGCAGGTTCGTTTGTTGATGCAAACGGAAATCCGGTTGCAGGAAATGTAGAAGTACGTTACCGCGAAATGCACGATGCGGTTGACTTCTTCCTTTCAGGAATTCCGATGCAGTACGATTCTGCCGGAAAAACCTGGCAGTTTGAATCGGCGGGCATGCTCGAGATTGCAGCGTTTGTAGATGGTAAAGTGGTTTACCTCAACAAGGACAAACCGATGGAAGTGGAATTTGCTTCTGCTTACAATGGTTCGCAGTATAACCTGTACCAGTTTGATTCGGTAGCCGGTAACTGGGCGTACCAGGGTAAAGACAAAGCAACGCTGATGCCTTTGCAGGATGATCAGCGCAAAAGAGATTCCCTGGCGCGTGTGCAGCAAATGCTTGCCCAGCAGAACCAGCCACGTCAGAACGACGAAGTGCTTGTGATGCCAACTGACGCTGCGAAACCAACCAAAGCTGATCCGAAGAAGAACCGTTTCGTGGTTGATTTCAACCGCGATGAATTCCCTGAAATGGCTTCTTTCCAGAATGTGATTTTTGAAGTGGACGAGTCACGCGAAAAATTTGACCAGGCCAACTACGGAATTACCTGGGAAACGATTGCACTTTCACGCGGCGATGTGGAATCAAAATACAAACTCACGTTGCGCAAAGGATTGAAAGTCCTGAAGCTCGATGTGTACCCGGTTCTCGATGGAAAAGATTACGAATCGGCCATGGCTGGTTACGAGCAGAAGCATAAGAAATACATTGCCGACAGTACTGCATACGCTGAGAGGATCGCGAACTGGAAAAACAACCAGGGCAACCAGGTTGTACAAAATCAAGCCATCCAGAATCAAAATCAGCAAGTGGGTGTGCCTGGCGAAGGTTGGGTATACACGGCAGGCAACGACCAGAACAGCATTGCTTTGACCAAGGATGTGATGCGGACTTTTGCACTCACCGGTTTTGGAATTTACAATATGGATGTGGCATCACAATTACCGCAGGGTTCTGTGATTGACCTGACTGTAAACGGACCGGATGATCAATTGTTCAGCGGGTTCACAGCGGTTTATCATGTCGACCGCCAGAAGAATACGGTGATGACTTACCACAACCAGAACCCGATGAACGGCTTTCACGTGAACACCGCATCGTCTAACCTCGTGTGGGCTGTGAAGGATGGCGAATTGTATTACGCAGAAAACGAAAGCTTCGTCAACTTCCCGATGATTGGTAATGCCGTTCTCGCACTGAAAAAGGTTGCGCAGAAACTGAATACAGCTGATGATATGCGCGCTTTCTTCAAGCTTGGCGCACCCACAGCAGCGAAATAAAACCGGAAGAACATGCGCGGCCTGGTTACATTCCTGTTTCTTTTCCCATTCGTGGCATTTGCCCAGAATGCGCGGCCCGATACGGTTGCGCAGTTGGGCGTGAAGCAAGGTGTAATCAAAGTAAGAAAGCCTGTGGTGCGTCCTTATTTCAAGTGCGAGTATTATCTCACACTGGCACGCGTACGCGAAGTGGAAGTGCTTGTTCCCGCCGCCAACGGAGTCCCGGGTGCAGTGGAACGCGATATGGTTCCTGTTTTCGATTCTGCTTACAGCCCGTCGTTTTCGCGGGTGTTTCCGCAAAAGACAGTTCACCTTTCCCGTATGCTGGTGGATCAAATCAATTTTTCGTATTCGTTTGAAGACACCGCGAGCATTGATACGATGGTTGTAGAACTATGGATCGGGAAAAACGGAAAAGTGAAATGGCAAAACCCGGATACCGTATATAACGGCAATATGCCCCGGCAATTGGAACAGCAGCTTTGCCAGAGCATGATGGAACTGAAGGAGTGGGGCAAAGGTGGCGGTTACATGACACCAAAGAAATTTCTGCGTCGCCAGAAACGCATGGCGGAAAACTACTACTGTGTTTTGTACATTATCTCATCAGCAAAACCATTGACGACCGAACAAAAATCAACCGGGTCGCGGTATGCACCGTTTGATATTCCGTTGAATTCCCCGCCGGGTGATGAGCAGCAGAAAGATTTTATAGAAGGAAACAGGAAAGTGGCCCCCAAAGACTCCCTACCCATTGACAAGTAGCGCCAGAACGATTTTCATCCTGCTGTTCATGTTCTTCATGACGGGCACATCGCTTATCGCCCAGCAGGATTCAGTTCAGCCGGGCGTAATGAAAGTGCGGCGCCCCGCGGTGCCTTCCACGTACTATGTTGATCTGAGTTACGTGTATAGTCCGGCCCGTACAAATTTCTTTGTACACCTTTTCAATCGCAAGAATGAGAACCGTTTACCCGTGGCCGGCAACAACTCCATGCATCCACCGGAACCGGTTACTATTCCGCGTCGCGACGGTGATACGATCAATGCCCGCCAGGACAGTAGTTTCATGATCCGCTTTTATGAAAAAGAAGACCGGCCTGCGAGTGAATTTGCCTGGATCGACTGGCTGGATCAGTACGAACATTATTTCCAGTGGAACGACACGGCAGGAATCGA
>DATHKF010000471.1:0-3631 GCA_035489505.1 Bacteroidia bacterium
GCCAAAGCAACTTACGTTGGTTTGTGCGGAAGTTGTTGCGGTGAGTACAGCCGGAATATTCAGACAGTGTTGTGTGCGCACCGGAACCTGGTTGTTCACGGTAAACGTTGCGGCCGAAGAAGTCATGATATTGTAATTCAAACTCGTCGGTGTTGAAAACGTAACGGTTACTGTTCCGATTGTCGGAGTGAATGCCGTTCCGGGACAGCCACTCGCCGGGTCGTTCGTTTGACCCACTGTATTCGTACGAATGATGTTTGCGTTGAACCCGGCCATTTGTTGATCGGTCATGGAAACATAATAGCCCTGGTCGGAACATAAACCGCCTTCGGGCAATATCGCGGAGAGACCAATAGGTGCGTAGTACCTGCCAAATATCCATGCGCCGGTAGAGCTGTTTATTTTTCCGATCATGGTGGTCAGCGAAATAGAAAGAAATTGCAAACGCGTTCCGATGATGGAATAATTTCCATCGGAATTTTCCATGATGTCCTGGATCATGAAAATACTTCCGAAGGCACTGCCGTTCAGTCGCCGGTTGTAAAATACAGTGGGTGTAACCGAACCGATTCCGCTTATGCTCACGAGAAATCCGGAAACGTCATCGGCTCCGCCCAGAAGAATATTTCCGGTGGTAAGTGTAATCGCAGAATTGATCGATTGCGAAGAAGTATTTCCTGCACCCCACCGGCGTATGTAAGTCAACACCCCCGATGTATTTGTTTTAATCACCAAAGCATTGCTTGGATAATCACCGTTGCTGCTCAATGTTCCTGAACCTTCAGACGATTGCCCGACGAAGAAATAACCATCCGCTGATTCGGCAACATCGTTAATGTAATGTTCATCGGGGTTGGTTGTTGAAATGGTCCACACGCTGCTCCACTGAAGAACACCGCTCGAGTTTACTTTGAAACCCATCGCGCTGGTTGTATCCACCGTGTTTGCACTTACACCATCCCAGAAATAATCAACGCCACCTCCAACGAGAAATCCACCGTCGGATGTTTCAATCACCGAACTTCCGTATTCGCTCGAAGCATTTCCGGATCCGATGTTGGGCAACTGGTAACGGAATGCCCAGGTGATATTTCCAAGTGCGTCGAGACGAACAAGAATTGCTCCGCCTCCGCTGCTTGTTGATTGCCCGGTGAGGATGAATCCTCCGGTACTTACATTTTTAATGTCGCTGAAACTGCTGGCAAATCCGGCGGTGTACGATTTCGCCCAGACTACGTTTCCGTTCGCATCGATCTTGAATGCATTGCCGTAATACGGTCCAAAGGAATTATTCAACCCGGCCACAACAAATTCTCCGGTGGGTGTTTGAACCATTCCTCCGGCGATGTCGAATGCGCCAACATCGTAGGTGTAACGGAACGTGGTCATCTGTGCTGAAAGCGATGATGCACTCAACAGCACAACGAGTGCAAGTCTGAAAAATAATTTGTTCATCTCAAAATTGGTTAGGTGTGGGTAAGGGGTGTGCACACTTCCACGGGAATGAAAAATAGTTACAGGAAGAATCTCCGTAACCTGTATGCTTCTCCCGGAGAAACAGGAGCGGGGCAATGGGTTTCATTACGATGGGTTTTGCGAGGGTAAATGTAGTCGCCAAGGGTATTCGTGTCAAATCGTAAATGAAACGCCCGCAATTATTATAAGAAATCAGAACTTGTGTTTAGTCGAAAAAGCGACTTTTTGATATTAAAACGGCTGATTTTATCGAATAATAATCAGGTTTTAATCCTGTAGAAAATTCGACGCTCCTGCGGAAGTTGAAATCAGATGCGGCTGGAATCATTGTTGTCCGGAAGATTGATGGGATTTGGTGCGCCTTCGGCGCGTCGCCACAGATTCGCAGATTACGCAGATTTTTAAAATTTATATTTTGATTTTTTAATTATTTAAATCTGCGCAATCTGCGAATCTGTGGCAGGAGGCCGAAGGCCCAGTTCTGGTTTGAATTTCGCAAATGAAACGGGGCGTTCAGGATGATTTCATCACTGAAAAAACAGCACTAAAATAAGCGGATCGTCAGGTAAATGTCGGCGATAACGAGTGTCCCGAACACCACGCTCGCTATTCCGTTTGTGGTGAAAAAGGCACGGTTCACTTTCGAGAGATCAGTTGGACTCACCAGGCGATGCTGGTAAACAAGGAGCGCTGTGAATGCTGTGGCTCCCAGGTAATACAACAATCCAAAATACTCGAGGAAGGATGGAAGCCAGATACAAACCGCTGCGATGACGTGAAAAATCCGTGAGAGGTTCAACGCACGCTTTTTTCCAAGGAACGCGGGAATGGAATTCAATCCGTTTGTGCGATCAAATTCTTCATCCTGCAAAGCATAGATGATGTCGAAGCCACTCACCCAGAAAAGTACTGCGAATGAATACCACAGCGGGAACATATCAAACCGTCCGGTTACCGCGAGCCACGCGCCGATGGGTGCGAGCGATAATCCCAGTCCGAGCACCAGGTGACAAAGTGCAGTATATCTTTTCGTGATGCTGTAACCGAGAATCACGCTGAGCGCAACCGGTGAGAGATAAAAACAAATGGGGTTGATGAAATACGTGGTGCCAATGAAGCACACACAATTGGCAATCACAAACCACAGTGCTGCATTGGGCGATACTTTGCCTGACGGAATTTCCCGCACCTGTGTTCTCGCATTCTGCGCGTCAATGTCGCGATCGGCGTAGCGGTTAAATCCCATGGCTGCGTTCCGTGCGAAGATCATGCAGAGCACAACGAGACCAAGGAGCTTCCACGAAAATTCATAATCGTAGCGATGGATCGCGTAAAGAAAACCGACCATGGCAAAGGGCATCGCAAAAATGGTGTGACTGAACGCGACGAGCGAAAAATAATCGCCGACTTTGGTTTTATGTGTTGTGGTGCCGTTCAACTGATCGCAAAAATGATGAAGATAATGATAGGTGTTGAGCTCAATGCCATTCCGATATATCCCGGATTGATGCGCGGCGCTTTAACCTCGTAGCGACTGCTGAGCAGTACATACAAACTGCTCGTAAGAAAACCCGGAAGCGCCGAAGTCATGGCAATGAAAAATCCATAGCCTGGGAGGAATGATGAAATCGCTGTGGTAATACCGAAGATTAATCCTGCCCAGCCGAATAAAGGGATGTACTTTTTCATGCGGTGCAAAGGTAATCAATACTTAGAGGAATTTGGGCTGATGTACTTCCATTGCCGGGATCCCGAAGTGGCGAAATAAACCCTGGCAATGGAAGTATTTAGTCGTTTAGCTGCTTAAGCGGTTTTACAAGTATTTACTACTGAATAATAAACCGCGATGTAGCTACTCCTTCATTTCCATTGGCAACTGCATTGTACATTCCGGAGGAAAGAATCCCCGCAGGAACAACCAGCTTTCCATCGGAACCTGTTGTGCCCGTAAACACCAATTGCCCGGCCGCATTGTAAATTTCAACAACCGCATTCATTTCGCTTGCCTGTAATTGCAAGGTGATCGGTTGCGACTGATCAGCAGGTACCGGGTAAACAACAATTCCGGAATTCACTTCCGGTGTTTCAACGCTCATACTTGTCGCGCAATTCGCCATCATGCTGTATGCGTCAATTTTTCCGTAACCCCAGTCGC